>DASSGP010000028.1:0-26981 GCA_035693405.1 Rudaea sp.
CTGCGCCGCCACCGGCCGGATTTTTCCGCGCTGCGCGTCGTCATCTGCGGCGATATCCGCCATTCGCGCGTGGCGCGCTCGGACATCCACGCGTTGCGCGCGCTCGGGGTCGCCGAACTGCGCCTGTGCGCGCCGCCGCAATTGCTGCCGGCCGACGGCGAATTCCCCGGATGCGGCATTTTCCACAATTTCGACGAGGCGATCGCCGGCGCCGACGTGGCGATCATGCTGCGCCTGCAGAAGGAACGCATGGAAAGCGCGGCGATCCCGTCCGAGTCGGAATACTTCGCCCGCTACGGCTTGTCCGCGCAACGCCTGCGCCAGGCCCGGCCGGACTGCCTGGTCATGCATCCCGGACCGATCAATCGCGGCGTGGAGATCGCGTCGGAAGTCGCCGACAGTCGGCAATCGCTGATTCTCGAGCAGGTCGCCGGCGGCGTATTCGTGCGCATGGCGGTGCTCGCGGAGCTGATGGCGGCAGACAATCCGGCGCCGAGGCGCGCATAATTTGCCGGTCGGCCGCGCGGAGTGCGCGGCGCATTCCGGGGACTTGCATGCGCCTGACTATTCGCCTCGCCGCCCTGTTCGCGGTTGCCGTGCTGTTTTCGTCCTGCAGCAAGCCGCCCGCGGCGGATTCGCCGCTCGCGTACGCCCCGGCGGACACACCCTATGTATATGGAAATCTCGAGGCCCTGCCGGCAGCGACGGTAGAACAGTTGTCCAGGCCGATGCAGGACTACTGGCCGACACTGTTCGACCTGTACGAATCGATGCTAGAGGAGGCGAAGCCCGCCATCGACGAACGCTCGCAGAAGATTGCGGCCGCCGTGCTCGAAGAGCTCAAGACCCACAACAGCTGGGACAAACTGCGGCAGATCGGGCTGAAGCCCGACGCGCGCGTCGCTTTTTATGGCGTCGGACTGGTGCCGGTGCTGCGCATGGAACTGGGTGATCCGGCCGCGTTCAGGGCCGAGGTCGCGCGCCTCGAACAGAATGCCGGGGCGAAGCTTCCCGTGGCCCGGACCGGCGATCAGGAATATTGGCAGCCGGGCAACGATACGCTGTCCGCGGCGATCGCGGTCCAGGGCAACCATCTCGTCATCACGCTGTTCCCGCCCAAGGCCAGCGATGACCTGAAGCAGACCTTGCTCGGCGTGAAACGCCCGACCCGGAACATCGTAGATGCCGGCACGTTGCAGGCCCTGGCGAAGCAATATGCTTATTCGCCGCATGGCGAAGGTTTTGTCGACTTCATCCGGCTCGTCGAGATCCTGAGCAAGCCGTTGGCCGGCAGCGACGCGGAGTTCGCGCAAACGCTCGGGCTGCCGGCGATCGCGAGCGACGCGGCCTGCCGCGCCGAGTACCTGGAAATCGCGCACAAGTTTCCGCGCGTCGTCTTCGGCGCCGAGGAAATGTCTCCACAGCACATGCGGATTGCGACGCAGCTCGAGATCGAAACGCGCATCGCCCAGCAGTTCGCCAGCGCGATTGGCGCAGCGCCGGGCACCGGCGCGGCCAGCGAGGGCGCGATCGATTTCAGCATCGCCTTGCCGGTGCTCAAGCTCAAGGATTTCTGGATCGCGCAAGCCGATGCGGTCGCGGCCAAGCCGTATGCCTGCGAGAAACTGCATTCGCTGAACGAAGGGTTCGCCGCGTGGAAGGCCAAGGTCGATGTGACCGTGCCGCCGCCGCTGAGCGATTTGACCGGGCTGCGCGCGAGCATGAGCAAGTTCGAACTCGCCCAGGGCTCATCGAAGATTCCCGACGTTGCCGGCAAACTATTGCTCGCGACGAACAATCCGATGGCGGCGCTCGGCATGGCGCAGCTTGCGCTGCCGGAGCTGCAAAAGGTCAAGGTCAGCACGGATGGCAAGCCGGTCGCGCTACCTGCCGAGTTGCTGCCGCCCGGCTCTCCGCCGCTCACAGTTGCAATGTCGGACAAGGCAATCGCATTTGCGACCGGCGCCGACGACGTCGCCTCCCTCGGTGCCTGGCTGGCAGCCCCGGCCGCGACGACGCCGGTCTTCCTGCGCATGCATTTCAGCGGCGTCGTCTATGGCTGGATGGCCCGATCGTTCGAGGCGATGAAGCAGTCGATGCCGGCCGACAAGCAGAGTCAGTTCCAGCTGCAGACGCAGATGTTCGGCATGTACGGGAAGTGGCTGCGCTCGAGCGACTTCACCCTGACCGCCACGTCGACGGGCATACGGATGCAGCAGACGATCGAATTGAACTCGCCGTAACCGCCCGATCAGAATCCCAGGCGCTTGCGCGCGATCAGCCAGATCGCCGCACTGAATTCCCGCAGCGGCCAGATGCTCTCGGCCGCGCGCAACGGCTGGGCCCAGCGCAGCGCGCCGCGCAGGACCGCGACGTCGTCGCCACGCGACGGCAACGTGGTCGGCGGAAAATGATGAAACCCGCACTGCTCGACCTCGAATCCGTGGTCGAGCAATTTTCGGCTCAGCGCGCGTGGCCGGAAGCGCCGTACATGGGCCAGTTCCGGTGCAGTACGGCGCGAGAGCCATTCGCTCCATGAATGCGCGTTCGGCAAATGCGTGAGCAGCAAAGCCCCGCCGGGCCGCAGCACGCGCCATAACTCGGTCAGCGATTCGCCGATGTTCGCCACGTGCTCGAGCACGCCCGAGCCGATCACGGCGCCAAAGAATTCATCGGGATAGTCGAGGCGCCAGGCATGTTCGAGGCGCCGGTAATTCATCGCGGACGCCTGGTGCAGGGCGCGGTATTCGTCGGCGTCGCAAAAGTCGGCGCCGTGCAGTTCGGTCTCATCGCCGCGGTCGGCGCGCACGAGTTGCGCAGTAGCCCCGTGCCGGCAGCCCCAGTCGAGCACGCGCTGCGCCGCGACGAGTCCGGGCCGGATGCGCAGATAGCTGCGCACGCGTTCGGCGCGAACGTAGGGCGTCTCTTTCGCGTCGAGATACGCGTCCGCGCCGGGCGCCCGAAGTTGCGACAGCGCCTCGAGCGCGGCATCCAGCCGCGCGACATCGGCCGGCGGCAGCTCAGGCTGCATGCAGTCGCCGCGCAGCGGCGGCTACGTCGTGGCAGACGCGCGCAGGCAGGAGGCGCCAGGCGGCAACCCGGCTACACGCAAACGGCGGCGGTTCGGGGCGAGCAGACGTGCGCAGCAGTTCAGCCTTCAACCAGTTCGACGCCATCCATGCCCTGCGAAAGCGTATGCGCGTCGCCGCCCTGGGCAAGCTTGATCTTGAGGCGGACTTCGTTCGACGAATCGGCGAAGCGCAGCGCGTCCTCGTACGAGATCTCGCCGGCCTGGTACAACTCGAACAGCGCCTGGTCGAACGTCTTCATGCCCAGGTTCGTCGATTCCTTCATGACGTCCTTGAGCTTGTGCACCTCGCCCTTGCGGATGTAGTCCTGCACCAGCGGCGTTCCCAACAGCACCTCGACCGCGACGCGTCGCGCCTTGCCGTCCGGTGTCGGGATCAGCTGCTGCGCGACGACTCCCTTGAGGTTCAGCGACAGGTCCATGAACAACTGCGGATGCCGGTCTTCCGGGAAGAAGTGGATGATGCGGTCCATTGCCTGGTTGGCATTGTTCGCATGCAGCGTGCACAGGCACAGGTGTCCGGTCTCGGAGAAGTTGACCGCGTGTTCCATCGTTTCACGCGTGCGCACCTCGCCGATCATGATGACGTCGGGCGCCTGGCGCAGGGTGTTCTTCAGCGCGTTCTCCCACGAGTCGGTATCGATGCCAAGCTCGCGCTGGGTGATGATGCAGCCCTCGTGCTTGTGCACGAATTCGATCGGATCCTCGATCGTGATGATGTGGCCGGTGGAATTCTGGTTGCGGTAGCCGATCATCGCGGCCAGCGAAGTCGACTTGCCGGTGCCGGTCGCGCCGACGAAGATGATGATGCCGCGCTTGGTCATCGCCAGGGTCTTGACGATCGGCGGCAGGGTCAGCTCCTCGATCGTCGGAATGCGCGTCTCGATGCGGCGCAGGACCATGCCGACGTTGTTGCGCTGATAGAAGCAGCTGACGCGGAAGCGGCCGACCGCGGACACGCCGATCGCGAACTGGCACTCGTGGGTTTTTTCGAACTCCTCGCGTTGCGACGGCGTCATGACGTTCAGCACCATGTCGCGCGACTGCTGCGGCGTCAGCGGCGACTGCGTGATCGGCGAGATGCGCCCGTGCACCTTGATCGAAGGCGGGATGCCGGCCGTGATGAACAGGTCGGATGCCTTCTTGTGCACCATCAACTTCAAGAACGAAGTGAAATCCAGACTGCTCATATCTCAGCTCCCAAGGAAGCAACCAACCCTACTACGCAGCCGCTCCACGCCCGGCGCCAACACCTTGACGCATTGTAGTGCGCCCCCGCCACCCGTCTGTTTGGCGGATCGCGTTTTCAATTGACCTTCACGTGCGCGATCAGCGGAAAATCTCCTTGTTCTTGGCGTAGCCCAGCGCGCTCTGGCGCGTGATAAGGCCGCGCTTGACCAGATCCTGCAGGCACTGATCGAGCGTCTGCATGCCGTACTGCGCGCCGGTCTGGATCGACGAATACATCTGCGCGACCTTGTCCTCGCGGATCAGGTTGCGGATCGCCGGGATGCCGACCATGATCTCGTGTGCCGCGATGCGGCCGCCGCCGACCTTCTTCAGCAGCGATTGCGAGATCACCGCGCGCAACGACTCGGACAACATGGAGCGCACCATCGCCTTTTCGGCGGCCGGGAACACGTCGATGATGCGGTCGATCGTCTTCGAGGCCGATGATGTATGGAGTGTCGCGAACACCAAGTGTCCCGTCTCGGCGGCGGTCAGCGCCAGGCGGATCGTCTCGATGTCGCGCATTTCGCCGACCAGGATGTAGTCCGGATCCTCGCGCAGCGCCGAGCGCAAGGCCTCGTTGAAACCGTGCGTGTCGCGGTGCACTTCGCGCTGGTTGATCAGGCACTTCTGCGCGGTGTGCACGAACTCGATCGGATCCTCGATCGTCAGGATGTGGCCGTATTCGTTCTTGTTGACGTGATCGCACATCGCCGCGAGCGTCGTCGACTTGCCCGAGCCGGTCGGTCCCGTGCACAGGATCAGGCCTTGCGGCTGGTTGATCAGATCCTTGAAGATCTTCGGGCAGCCCAGATCTTCGAGCGTGAGCACCTCGGACGGAATCGTGCGGAACACGACTCCGGCGCCGCGGTTCTGGTTGAACGCGTTGACGCGGAAGCGCGCCAGCCCGGGAATCTCGAACGAGAAATCGACTTCGAGGAACTCTTCGTAGTCGCGCCGCTGCTTGTCCGACATGATGTCGTACACGAGCGCGTGCACTTGCTTGTGATCGAGCGCCGGGATATTGATGCGACGGACGTCACCGTCCACTCGGATCATCGGTGGCAGGCCGGCTGACAGATGCAGGTCGGAAGCCTTGTTCTTGACCGAAAAAGCGAGAAGTTCAGCGATATCCATGCACGGCCCCCTTTCAGACTTGGAACTGCTGCGCGTCAGGCAGCAGCCGATGCAGTATAGCTCGATAAATTCAAGCCGGCGCAACCCCTTGCCATGACTTCCTCCGATGCCGCCTACGCCACGATTCGTGAAAGAGTCAGCGCTGCCGCGCGCCGCGCCGGCCATCCGGCGAGGGTCCTGGCGGTCAGCAAGACCAAGCCGGCCTCCTCGATCCGCGAACTGGCCGCGCTCGGGCAGCTCGAATTCGGCGAAAACTACGTTCAGGAAGCCCTCGCCAAGCAGCGCGAACTCGGCGATCTGCCGTTGCAGTGGCACCTGATCGGCCCGCTCCAGTCGAACAAATGCCGCGAAGTCAGCGAGCATTTCGACTGGCTAGAGAGCCTGGACCGCGAAAAGCTCATTGCGCCATTGAACCGCTATCGGCCAGAGGACAGACCGGCGCTCAACCTGCTGATCCAGGTGAATATCGATGCCGAGGCGAGCAAATCCGGCTGCGCACCGGGGGCCGTTGCCGGCCTGGCGCGGCGGGTCGCCGAAGCACCGCGCCTCCTGTTGCGCGGCTTGATGGCGATCCCCGAGCCGCATCCGGACCTCGCCGCGCGGCGCGCGGCGTTCGGCCGGATGCGCGAACTGTTCGATGATCTGCGCAAGGATCACCCGTCTGCCGACACGCTGTCGCTCGGCATGTCCGACGACTTCGAACTGGCGATCGAGGAAGGAGCGACGCTCGTGCGTATCGGCACGGCACTGTTTGGGGCAAGGACGTGATCGGTGAGCGGTGGTCCGAAAAAGGCTAAGCTGCCGCGACCGACAACACGAGGCTCCGCCATGGCGGCTGCATTCGCCGCCACGATTGCATGATGACGACCCCCGATCATTCGCCGCTGACCCATTACACCCGTATCGCCTTCGTCGGCGGCGGCCACATGGCGCGCAGCCTGATCGGCGGCCTGATCCGCGCCGGCATATTTCGCACCGCGCTGACCGTAGGCGAACCGAACGCCGAGCTCGCTGCTGCGCTCACGCATGACTTCGGTATCGCGGCAGGTCCAGACAATTCCGTGGCAATGCAGGGCGCGGCCGCCTGGGTACTCGCGGTGAAACCGCAGGTCATGAAGGCCGTTTGCGAGTCCCTGCGAGACCTGGCGCAGGTGAACAGGCCGTTGGTCATATCGGTTGCGGCCGGCATTCGCACCGAACAGATCGAGCGCTGGCTCGGAGGCGACGCCGCGATCGTGCGCTGCATGCCGAACACGCCGGCGCTGATCGGCGCCGGCGCGATCGGCCTTTACTCCAATGCGCGCGTCAGTGCCGAGCAGCACGCGCTTGCCGAGCGCATCCTGGGCACCGCCGGGGCCACTGCGTGGGTCGACGATGAAGCGCTGATGGACACGGTTACGGCGTTGTCCGGCTCGGGTCCGGCCTATTTCTTCCTGCTCGTCGAGGCGCTCGAGAATGCCGCCGTCGCACAAGGCCTGCCACGCGATACGGCCCGCGCGCTGGCGGTGCAAACCTGCCTCGGCGCCGGGCGTATGCTGTGCGAGGATAGCGCGACACCGGCGGAATTGAGAGCGCGCGTGACGTCGGCCGGCGGCACGACACAGGCCGCGCTCGACAGTTTCGCCGCCAGCGGCTTTTCCGCGATCGTCGCACGCGCCGTCGCGGCTGCGACCACGCGCGGACGCGAGTTGTCGGAACACGTCGGTGACGATGACAAGTGACTTGCTGCAGGAACATTTCTCCTCGCATTTCTTCCAGGCTTAGGCAATGAACTATTTCCTGAACGCCGCGGCGTTCCTGATCCAGACGATTTTCAGCTTCGCGATCGGCCTGTTCCTGGTGCGCGTGCTGCTGCTCGCGGCCGGCGCATCGTTCTACGAACCGGTCTGCCGTTTCGTCTACCAGCTGACAAATCCGGTCATCACGCCGCTGCGCCGGTTCGTGCCACGCTGGGGGCGGATCGAACTGGCCTCGCTGCTCGTTGCCTACCTGCTTGCGCTGATCGAGCTCGGGCTGTTCGTCCTGATCGGCGGCGCGGCAGTCAGCGCCGGCGGCCTGCTGCTGCGCGCGCTGATCCAGACACTCGACTGGCTGGTCTGGATCATGCTGATCGCGATCTTCGTGCGCTGCATCCTCAGTTTCGTCGTCAGCGAATATCAAAACTCGAGCATGCAGCTGCTCGTGCAGTGCACCGAGCCGGTCGTGCGGCCGTTCCGGCGCCTGCTGCCGCCGCTTGCCGGCATGGATTTTTCCTGCTGGTTCGCCTCGATCGCGCTGATCCTCGTGCAGATGCTCGTGCTCGCGCCGCTGGCCGACCTGGCCGCGCATATTTAACGCAGCGCTATCGCGGCGCGGGAGTACACTGGACGCAGCCAAAGAGCTTCGCCGCCGACACGAACCGGCGTCGCACCAGAGGAGGTGCATCATGCGCGTTACCCACAAGATCGGCCTGCTGATCGGCCTGATCGTGATGCTGCTGCTGGCCCTGCTGATTCCGCGCACCGGCCATGCCGACCAGACCGCCACGTTCGGCGACGTCGTCGTGCGCTACAGCGCGATTTCCACTGATCAATTGTTCCCCGCGGTCGCGCAGAGTTACGGCATCGAGCGCTCGAGCCGCAACGGACTGGTCAACATCGCCGTCGAGAAGAAGGGCAGTTCGGACGCTGGCGAAATGATCGCCGCCGTCGTCACCGGCAAGGTCGCCGACCTGACCGGCCACAGCCGGCCGATCCGCTTTCGCGAGACGAACGAAGACGGCGCCGTCGACTACCTCGGCGAGTTCCCGATCGACGCCAGCGGCACGTATGTTTTCACGATCAACGTCTCGCCGGGCAGGAGCCCAAGTGCCGAGGAGGCCATGGATGGCCTGGAGCGGCCGAAGGTTGGCCAGGCAACGCCATACACGGTGAAATTCAATCGCGACTATGTCGCCGATTGAGCCGCTGCATCCGCGGCGGGCACCGTGACGGGCGCCGACCGGCGGCCCTCCAGCCGCGTGCGCCTCGTCCGCCACGCCCAAGCCAGCTTCGGCAGCGTCGACTACGATCAACTTTCCGCGCGCGGCCAACAGCAGGCGCAGCATCTCGCGCGCTGGCTCGTCGCGGAATCGCGCAGGCCGTACTGCCTCGTCGTGCGCGGCAGCATGCTGCGCCATGCGCAAACCCTCGCCCCGATCGAGCAGGCATTCGCCGATGCGGGGCGGCCGCTGCCGCCGGCGCGCATCGATGCGGCCTGGAACGAATTCGATCACGAATCGATCCTGCGCGCCTACGCCGCGGCCAACCCGGACCATTCCGAACTGGCCAAGGCGCGCAGCGGCGACTGGAATGCGATCCGTACGGTGCTGCTCGGCGCGCTGCAGCAGTGGCGCGACGGCGAGTTCGACGCCCTCGTGCCCGAATCCTGGGGCGAGTTTTCCGCGCGCGTCGCCGCGGCGCGCGCCGGCCTCGCCGACATTGACGGGGATCTGCTTGTCGTCAGCTCCGGCGGCGCGATCTCGCGTTGCGCCCAAGCGGCGCTCGATCTCGACGATGCGCGCATGATCGAATTGAACATGGCGCTGCGCAACACGGGCATAAGCGACTTCCATCGCGGCGCGGAGCGCTGGCGTATGCTGTCGTGGAACGAGCTGCCGCACCTGGCCGCTGCGCAGGAACAATCACTGGCGAGTCATTATTGATGGCATTGTCCCTTTTTCCACAAAGCGAAAAGACGCGCGCGCTCGCTGGCCGCATCGGCCTGTTCGTACGCGACCGCATCGAACCGGCCGAAGCCGAGTACTTCACGCACATCGGCCGCCCGGGCCAGCGCTGGACGATTCCGCCGGTCATCGAGCGGCTCAAGGCCCAGGCGCGCGGCGACGGTTTGTGGAACCTGTTCCTCCCGGACGGCCTCTCCCGGCCATCCATGGCCTCCGAGGCACTTGGGCTCCTGCCCATCGATCTCGGCCAGGGGCTGTCCAACCTCGACTATGCGCCGCTGGCCGAAATCATGGGCCGCTCGCCGCTCGCGCCCGAGGTGTTCAACTGCAACGCGCCGGACAGCGGCAACATGGAAGTGCTGCTGCACTACGGCAGCGACGCGCAGAAATCGCGCTGGCTCACGCCGTTGCTGACCGGGCAGATCCGCTCGGCGTTCGCGATGACCGAACCCGATGTCGCCAGTTCCGATGCGACCAACATCGCCGCGCGCATCGAACGCGATGGCGACCAGTACGTCGTCGATGGGCGCAAATGGTGGACGACCGGCGCGATGGACCCGCGCTGCGCCGTATTCATCGTCATGGGCGTAACGAATCCCGATGCCGAACTGCATCGCCGTCACGCAATGATTCTCGTGCCGCGCGATGCGCCCGGCGTGACGATCGCGCGGCCGCTCACCGTGTTCGGCTACGACGATGCGCCGCACGGCCACGCCGAGGTCGTGTTCCATCGCGTGCGCGTGCCAGCCGACAACCTGATCCTCGGAGAAGGTCGCGGGTTCGAGATTGCCCAGGGCCGACTGGGCCCGGGCCGCATCCACCACTGCATGCGACTGATCGGCCTGGCGCAGCGCGCGCTCGAAAGCATGGTCGCGCGCGCGAACTCGCGCGTTGCGTTCGGCCGGCCGCTCGCGGCCCAGGGCATCGTGCGCGACACGATCGCGCAATCGCGTTGCGAGATCGAGCAGGCTCGTTTGCTCACGCTTGCCGCTGCAGCCGCGCTCGACCGCGACGGCATCAAGGGCGCCCGGGACGCGATCGGCATGATCAAGATCGTCGCGCCGCGCATGGCCTGCGCCGTGATCGACCGCGCGATCCAGATTCACGGCGGCGGCGGCCTGAGCGAGGATCACTTCCTCGCCCATGCCTACGCCGGTGCGCGCTCGTTGCGTCTGGCCGATGGACCGGATGAAGTACATGTTGCGGCGCTGGCCAAGTCGATGCTGAAGAGCGGTGAGGACGTCAGGAAGTGAGGAGTCAGGAACGAGACTTTCCTGGCCCCCTCCCTCGCCCCTCGCCCTGGTCCCTAGCCCCTGGCCCCTTCTCGATGTCCGACCCAATCGCCCTGCCCGAACAAACGCTCGCAGCCTATCTCGAAGCCAACGTCCCCGGCTTCCGCGGTCCGCTGACGGCGACGAAGTTCAAGGGCGGCCAGTCCAACCCGACCTACCTGATCGAGGCGGCGTCGGGCCGTTACGTGTTGCGGCGAAAACCGCCGGGCAAGCTGCTCGCGTCGGCGCACGCGGTCGATCGCGAATTCCGCGTGCTGCGGGCGCTGGCTGGCAGCGCGATCCCGGTCGCGCAACCGCTGCATCTGTGCGCTGACGATGGCGTCATCGGCAGCATGTTTTACCTGATGAGCTACGTGCCGGGCCGGATCTTCTGGGATCCGTCGCTACCCGACCTTGCGCCCGAGCAGCGCGCGGCGCACTTCGAGACGGCGGTCGACACGCTGGCTGCGCTCGCTCGTCTGGACGTCGCTGGCACCGGTCTCGGCGACTTCGGCAAGCCCGGCAATTATTTCGCGCGCCAGGTGTCGCGCTGGTCCGAGCAGTACCGTGCGGCCGAAACCGAGCGTATCGAAGCGATGGAGACGCTGATCGCATGGCTGCCCGGCGCGGTGCCGCCGGACGAGGGCCGCATCGCGCTCGTGCATGGTGATTTCCGCATCGACAACCTGATCTGGGTTGAGGAAGGCCCGCCCCCTCCCGGCCAGCCATGGCCTGCGGGGAACTTGGGCTCCAGCCCGGCGAACATCGCAGCGATCGTCGATTGGGAATTGTCCACATTGGGACATCCGCTGGCCGATCTCGCCTACTTCTGCATGGCACTGCGCCTGCCGCGCAATCCTGTCCTGCCGGGACTCGCCGGCATCGATCGCGCGGCGCTCGGCATTCCGGACGAAGCAGCGATGATCGAGCGCTTTGCCGAAGCGACGGATCTGGATCCGCTGCCGCATTGGAATTTCCTGCTCGCGTTCGGGTTCTTCCGCCTTGCCGCGATCGCACAGGGTGTGCTCAAGCGCGCGCTGCAGGGCAACGCTTCCAGCGAACAGGCGCTCGCCGCCGGACGCATGACCCAGGCGATCGCGGAACTCGGCGCGTCCGTGGCGCACTAGGTCGCCGTTCACGATGCTGGCGCCGTGAGGCGTCTTCGCGACGGCGTCGAATTCTGGCTGCAGCCATCGGTGGCAGCGGTTTGGCATCCGCCGATGCGTTAGCATGTTCGTCCCGGGGAGGAGCGAAACCATGCAGATCCGCTTGCTCGCGTTTGCAACCGCATTGGCTTTCACAGCCGGCGCCCGCGCCCAGTTGCACGAATTCTCGCAGGCCGGAACCCTGAAGATCGATGCCGGCGCCGCGCGCAGCGCGACGCTGCACGCCGCCTGCTCGCCCGACAAGGACGGCGGCGCGTTGAGCATCGAGCTGATCGTGCTCGAGGCGAACACGCGCAAGGATTTCGACTACGACGATTTCGAGGGTCCCGACGCGGCCGCCGGCGGCAAGGCGCTCACGCACCTGGCCTGGACAGCGGCATCGGGCACGACCGAAATCAGCATTGCCGCCGCGGGTTGGTATGCACCGGAGCCGCCGCAATCGTTCATGTTCGGCGTCAGCCATCTTTCGCATCGGCGCGAATCGCCGGCAAAACTGCTGGCCGCGATTGGCTCCGAACCCGGGAAACTCGTGTGGACGCAAACCGGCTTCGACAAGGCTACGCGCAAGCTCGTCGCAGCTTTCGAGTTCGATGCGGCGGCTGCCATGCGGCTGCGCGGCACTGTCGCGACCTGCCTGCCGGGAGGCAAATCCGGCGGCTGACGGCGCCGCGTCGAACGCTCAGGCGTGCGGTTGAATCGCCGCGGTCGCGCGCTGAAGCAGTCGACTGACGTCAGCAGGCAGCGTGCCGTGCGCGGCGGCGTCTTCGGCTTTGGCTTCGCCCAGCAGACGCTTGGCCTCGGCGACACTGCCCGCGCGCCATAGGACTTCGGCCAGCGCCGCCCTTGCCTCGACGCGCAGCGACGAAATCCGCGTCCTTGGCATCGCGATCCGGGAAATGCCTTCGCGCAACGCGCGCTCGGCGCGGCCATCGTCATCGCGGCGGTCTGCCAGCGTGCGGCCGATACCGATCAGGGTTCGGGCGTGCCATTCGCCAGGCGCGGTCTTCAGGTGGTCGCGGTAGACAGCGTCGGATTCCTCGAACGTGGCCAATGCCGCGTCGAGTTCTCCGGCTCGGCGCTGCAAATCGCCGAGCTTTTCCAGAGCCGACGCAACTTCACTGTAGTCGATCTCGCTCTGCGCGCGGAACCGCTCCAGAGAAGTGCTGATCAGACGCATGCCGGACGCCGGGTCGCCACCGAGACCGGTGCTGTAGCCGAGGTCGGCCTGGTAGATCGCGCTGCGGCGTTCGTTGTCGGGTATTGCCTCGGAGATCGCCAATGCCGTGCGGAATCGCTGCGCGGCGTCAGCGTAGTCGCCGCGCATCATGTAGGTGAAGCCGAGCGTGTTCTGGTCCGTCGCCACTCCGGGGTGACGCGGCCCGAGCGCGGCTTCGTCCATCGCGATGATGCGCACACCGAGCGCGACCGCTTCATCGTACTTGTGTGAATCGATCAGCACCTGGCGCAACACGTCGAGCCCGCTCGCGCGCCGCTGATGCGGATCGGGCAGGCTCGCCTCGACGATCCCCAGCGATTCGCGCGCGAGCGATTCCGCGCGATCGAGCTGTCCGACGCGCCGATAGGCCCGCGACAACGCTTCGAGCGTATCGGCGATTTCGATATGCGGGCCGTCGAAGATCTGGCGCTGCACGACGACCGCCTGTTCGAGCACGGGTATCGCCGCATTCTCGTCGTTGAAGTTCGAGAGCACATAGCCGCGCGTCACGAGGGTGAGAACGCGCGTGCGTGCATCGCATTCCTGCTCGCACAGCGCCACGGCAGCGGCGGACTCGGCCAGCGCGCGCTCGCGTTCGAAGCGTTCCGTGCCGAGGTTCGCCGACGCGGCGAGCAGGCGCGCCTGCAAGCCGACGCTCGCACCGCGCCGGCTCTGCGCGATGAGGCCGTCGAGCAGTGGCCGGGCGGATGCGCGCAGGCCGCCGTCGCTGCGCGCCTCGGCCAGACCGAGTCCGGCCTGAAGCGTCGTCGGATCCGACAGGCCGAGTGTGGCGATCGCATTGCGGTAGTTGTCCTCGAGCAGTTGCAGGCTGCCTCGGACGTCGCCCTGCTTGCGCAATACGCCGCCGAGCGCATCGATCAGTTCGATGCGCACCGACGGTTGCAGCGAGGTCGAGTGCTGCGCCTCCTTGACCGAGGCGCGCACGACGTCTGCGACCGTCGGCGGTCCGAGCCGCGGACCGGCCGGTTCCGCGGCGCTGAAGACGCGCAACAGGAAATCGCGCGTGCTCTCGGCGCGCTGCGCCTCGTGGGCGATGCTGTGCGCCTGCCAGGCGACGATGCCGAGGCTGGCGAGGATCGCCAGCAGCAGGGACACGGTCACCGCGACGCCCCCACGATGACGGCGAGCGAACTTTCGCGCACGGTAGAGGCGCGACGGCGGATGCGCGCGCACGGGCTTGCGGGCCAGATAGCGTTCGATGTCGTCGGCGAACGCACCGGCGCTGTGGTAGCGCAAGGCCGACTCGTCGGCGAGGGCGCAGGCGAGAATCGCGTCGAGATCGCCGCGCAGCCGGCGTGCGAGCAGTCGTCGTTCCGGCAAGCCGTGCGGCAGCGGCGCTTCGGCGCCCTGATCCGCTGCAACCACGGTGCTGGCGCGGGTCTCGCCGCCCAGCCGCCTGCCGGTCAACAGTTCACCCAGCACGATGCCCAGTGCGTAGACATCGACGGCGGTCGTCTGTGGCGCCGAGCCGAATTGTTCCGGTGCGGCGTACTCGGGCGTCAGTGAAACCGACTGCGTGCGAGTGGCGTACTCGTCGTTGTCGATCAGCTTGGCGATGCCGAAATCGAGCACCTTGAGGTCGCCGTCGCGCGTAACCAGCAGGTTCGACGGCTTCAGGTCGCGATGCACGATCAACGCGTTGTGTGCCGCTTCGATTGTCCGGCACAGCGTGTGGAACCACGCCAGCCGCTGCTCGACGTTCAATGCGCGCGCGCTGGCGGCTTCGGTGATCGGCAAGCCGTCGACGATCTCCATGGCGATGTACGGAATGCCGGCCGAGCTGACGCCGCCCTCGATCAGGCTGGCGATATTCGGATGCGTCAGTTGCGCGAGGATCGACTGCTCGCGGCGAAAGCGGCGCTGCGCGTCGGCCGAGTAAAGTCCCGTGCGCAGCAACTTCAGGGCGACCGTTTGCGAGCCGTCGCCGGCCGCGCGCTCGGCACGGAACACCACGGAAGAACCGCCATGACCGATCAGCTCGAGCAGGCGGAAGTTGCCGATGCAGGTTCCGACCAGCGACTGGCCGAGAACTTCGTCGGCGTCGTCGCGCAAGTGCCCGATCGCTTCGGCGGCGGAAGCCTTCAGCAGCGCCGGCGCCCGCTTATCGGCGACAAGCATCGCCTCGAGCCGCGCGCGCACCGCTTCGGAAAGGTCGAGAGCCGCGATCCGCGCCTGGCGTTGCTCAGGCGACAGTTCGACGAGGTCGTCGAACACCACCATGGCCTGGAGTCGCACACGGATCGCCGGCGGCAGGTCCAATTCCGCGATCTTCGCTTCACGCGCTGCCGGCGCGAGTTCGACGACCTCGTCGAACAATTCGCGCAGGGCAAAATGTGGCTTCAGAAGTTGAACACTCATACGGCGAAAAACGCCAATTGCCGCACGATTGCGACAGGCCCGGATGTCACGTGCCGGCGCGCGCCGCCAGGAATGCGCGCGCGTAGCGCCAGTCGCGATCGGCTGTGCGCCGCGCGACGCCGAGCGTGTCGGCAACCTGCTGCAGGTCCAGGCCGGCGAAGTAATGCAACTCGACGACCTGCGCGGCGCGCGCGTCCTCGCGTTCCAGGGCGACCAGGGCATCGTCGAGCTGCAGCGCGAGCTGCGGATCGATCAGCACCGAATCCACGGCCGGGTCGCTCAGCATCAGGCGCGCCTGGTCGCCGCCGCGCTTGGGCTGCATGCGGCGCCGCGCCGCATCGGTGAGAATGTGCCGCATCGCGCGCGCGGCGTAGGCGAAGAATTGCGCGGTCTGTTCGTAGCGGAAATTCGATTCGCCCATGCGCAGATAGGCTTCATGCACCAGTTCGGTCGTGCACAAAGTCCTGGGTGCGCCGCCACGCAAACGCTGCCGGCTCGCCATCGCCTTGAGCCGGTCATAGAGGTTGACGTAAATCGGATCGATCCCGCAGTTCGCGGCCGGTGCTGTCCGCTGCGCCGGCGACATCTGCTGCAACTTCAGCCCTTCCGTCGCTCGCCTGTCCCCTGGCGTCGGAATGCAAACGGCGCCGGGCGGCTGATATTCGTATTCGACGCCAATACATACCGATACGTCGTCGTTCGCCTGAATGCGGTCCTCGATCATCGAATTGCTCCACGAAAGGTGATACACGAAGCTCGGACTAATCGCTCATCTGTGCCGCAGGCGCGGCGCAAACCGGCTCATATGTTCGTTCTGCTTCAGTGCGTTTGGTTCATTCGAAGGAAACGCGCATGCGCGCTTTCCGCCATGCGACGGCGAGCCCTATGCGAATAACGAACTTCCGCGCCGTTTTGCGCCATGCCAGCGAATAATCCTTGCGTGACGCACCGGCGCTGACCTGCCGGCGTGCGCACGACTGACAAAATTGCTGCCGGCGCGCCGCTGGACAGGCGAGCGGGAACGCGTCAGCACCCGGCCAGTGCAGCACCCGATGCCCCGGGGGGCACCGATTTGCACGGGCAAGACACGATAGTCGACCCGTAGATCGCCAGCCACCGACCGACGAGAGGTGTCGGCTACGTCTGTAGACGGAGTCGAGCGTGGCGGAGAGGTCTGCCGGGTTGCGGCGCTAGGCACGAGCCCAAGGCGCCATCTGGCGCCTGTTGCCGCCTCGTCGGGCCGGCAGCGTGCATGGCGCAATCAAACGCCGATCTTCGTTTCTCGTTCGGTTCTTCGTTTGTAGATACAGCTCCAACGCAATCGAGCGCGGCGGCGCATACCGGCCCAGGACCTTGCGCGGATCATCATGCAGATAACCGGAAAGATGGTCGTGCTTGCGCGTGAAATTCGCGGAATGACACAACAGTATCTGGCGTCGCGGCTCTCCATGAGCCTTTATGCCCTGTCGCGAGTCGAAAGGGGCCTGGTCGAAGCGGTTTCGGATCAGCAGGTGCTGACGATCGCCAACGCCCTGGAGTTTCCCGTTGAGTTCTTCCGGCAGGATGAAGCGCAGGCTGGATCCGCGGCAGGTCCGTGCTGCCCGGCGGGCAAGACCGTGCTCGACGAGGCCGACCAGAAGCGGATTCGCGGCGTAGTGACCGTATTGCGCAGCAACATCGGCAAACTGCTCGGCGCCGTGAGGGTCGTCCCGCGTCGTGCGCTCCCGACCTTCGCGCGCGAGCCGTCCGGCGCGGATCCTGTCCGCGCCGCTGCGACGATTCGTTCGCTGTGGAATATTCCCGAAGGTCCGATCGACAATCTTGCTGCATTGGTCGAGAGCGCCGGAGTCGTCATCGTGCGCAGCGACTTCGGCATGTCCGCGTTGGGCGCGACGAATCTGCGGATCGCAGGCATGCCGCCGCTGATCCTCATTGATCGAGCCTTCTCGAGTGGCCAATGCCGCCTGATGCTCGCGCACCAACTGGGGCATCTGCTCATGCACCAGGAAACCATGGGCGCGCCGGCGGAAACGGAGGCCGACACGTTTGCCCACGAACTGTTGCTTCCGCGCAGCCAGATGGAGTCGGCCTTTCAGGCACCCGCCAGGATCGTGCCGGATGAACTTGAGCTCATGAGGACGCACTGGCAGGTTGCGGCCACAACGCTGCTCGAGCGCGCCCACGCGCTGAACCTGATCGATACCGACACGCGAAACCGGCTTTGGACCAGTGCCCGGCTCCGGGGCCACCCGGTCGAGCCGCAGCCGCCGGCGCACGAGGAAGGCGTCACGCTTCGCGACATGCTCGATTGCTTCATGCGCGAGCGCGGCTTCGGCATCGAGGAACTCGCGCGCCTGTTCCGACTCGGCATGCGCGACATTGCCGCCTGGTATGGGACGGCGATTCCGCGCATGGGCGCGCCGGCATCGCCGGAATCGTGCGGCTGTACGGTCGTGAGCGCGATCGCGCGCAAGCCCCGCGCCGTGACCGGCGCGCGTATGTAGGAAATCGGCTGCGCAAGGCGCCCGACGTCCCGATATCCCGGAAGAGGACCGGCGCCGGCCGATGGCGCAAACGGCCGCGCGAGTTCGTTCTGCGTTCGGGTAACCAACGCACGGCCAGCAGCGCGGATTGCCCGCGCCGGTCGGTATCGAGGAGGTTCAAGAATGCCGCTTCCATTGCACACGAAGGTGCTGCTCGGCTTCGGCTTTGGAACCGCAGCCGGCATTGCGGCATACGCCTGCGCGCGCTTCGGCGGCGAGATCGCCGCTATAAATATCATTGTGGATTATGTCGCAAGGCCGGCGGGTGCGCTGTTTCTCAACCTGCTGTTCATGCTGGTGCTGCCGCTGATGTTCAGCGCGCTGATCCTGGGCGTCGCCGAACTCGGGGACATCGCGACGCTGGGCCGGGTCGGCTCGCGCACGCTCGCCTACACCGCGGTCGTGACCGCGATCGCGGTCGGCCTGGGACTGCTGCTGGTCAATCTCATTCAGCCGGGCGTCGCCTTCGATCCGGCCCTGCGCGAGTCGGTGATGGCGGGATCCGGCGTCCGCTCGCATGAAATCGCCGGCGCGCATCCCGCACTGTCCGGTGTCGACATGCTGCTCGGCATCGTGCCGCGAAACGTCCTGCGGGCCGCGGTCGAAGACCAGTTTCTGTCGGTGATGTTCTTCGCCTTGCTGCTCGGCGTCGCGCTGGTGCTGACGCCATCGCCGGCGACGGCTGCGTTCAAGGCGGCGATCCAGGGGCTGAACGAACTGATCATGAAGCTGATCGGACTGGTCGTCCGGCTGACGCCGTACGCCGTGGCCTGCCTGATGTTCGCGCTGAGCGCGCGGTTCGGCTGGGACCTGCTCTTCACGCTCGGAAATTTCGTCTTCACCGTGTTGCTGGCGATCGGCCTGCACATGTTCGTCGTACTGCCGTTGTGGGTGCAGTTCAAGGGCGGGATGTCGCCGGCGTTCTTCTTCCGCGGCAGCCAGGAGGCGATCCTGACGGCGTTCTCGACGGCGTCCAGCGCCGGCACGCTGCCGACGACGCTCAGGGTCGCCGAACAGAACCTGCGACTGCCGGCGCACGTCGCACGTTTCGTGCTGACGATCGGCGCGAGTGCAAATCATCACGGCACGGCTCTGTTCGAGGGGCTCACGACGCTGTTTCTCGCCCAGTGCTTCGGCGTGACTCTCGACCTCGTCCAGCAAGCCCTGTTGCTGGTGCTGTGCATCCTGGCCAGCATCGGCACGGCCGGCGTTCCGGCCGGTTCGTTGCCGGTTATCGCGATGCTGCTGGGTTACCTGCAGGTTCCGCCGGATGCGATCGGCCTGATCCTCGGCGTCGACCGCCTGCTGGACATGTGCCGCACGGCGCTCAACGTCACCGGCGATCTGGCCACAGCCGTCGTCGTCGCGCGCAGCGAGCAAACCGACCGTCAAGAGACGCGCCAGCCCGCATTGCTGGATCCTGCATACGAGCCCGACGGGTGACTTGCCGGTGAGTCAACGCGGTCGCACGCGCACGGCTTTCGCGCCGGCCGATGGACGGGAACGGCGACGCATGCCATCGTGGCGCACACGCAACCCGCGTTGGCTGACGGCTCTGCCGGAAATCGGGTTGCGGCTTCTGTCCAGATCCCGTCGAGTGATGCTTTCATCCAATCGCCCTCCCGCCGAACTGACCGCGGCCGCCACGCCCCAGGCGCCCGACCATGCGGCGCCCATGCACGTGCACCCGCCGACTGCGCGCGCGCGCATGTATGCAGTCGAACTGATGGCTGCGAGCGCAATCCTGTTCGGCCTGATGGCGGTGACGCTGCGTCTGGCTTGCGCACAGGTCAGTTCGTTTGAGGCGGCGTTCTTCCGCAGCCTGTTTGGCCTGGTGTTCTCGCTGCCGCTGCTTTACGGCCCGGGCCTCGCGTTGTTGCGTACGCAAAATTTCCACTTGTATATCGTACGGTCCATGTTTGGCGCGCTCGCGATGCTGTCCGGCTTCTGGGCGCTGGCGCATCTGCCGCTCGCCGAAGCGGTTTCCATCGCCTATTCGACGCCGCTGTTCGTGACGATTGGCGCGGTGCTGATGCTCGGCGAAGTCGTGCGCCTGCGGCGTTGGACAGCGGTCGTGGCCGGATTCGTAGGTGTGTTGATCATCATGCGTCCGGGCGCGACGAAATTCTCGTTCGATACGCTCGTCGCGCTGGCCGGGGCAGCATTTGCCGCCGGTTCGTACATCAGCATCAAATTCCTGTCGCGCTCCGAACCGGCCGATGCCGTCGTGATCTACATGAACATGATCATCGCGCCGCTGTGCCTGATTCCCGCCCTGTGGTTCTGGAACTGGCCTGATGCCGCCGGCTGGTTCTGGCTCGTGCTGACCGGCCTGCTCGGAACACTTGGGCAATTCTGCATGACCCGGGCTTACCATGCCGGCGAGGTTTCAGCGCTGACTCCGATCAACTTCATCCAGTTGCCGGTCGTCGTGATCTGCGCGTATTTCCTGTTCGACCAGAAACTCGACGTCGCGACAGCGGTCGGCGCTGCCATTATCGTCGGCGCCAACATCTACATCGCGCGGCGCGAAGCGCGATTGGCGCGCGCGGCCCAGACGACATGAGCCTGCGCGACTTTCCATTCTCGCTCGTCGATGTCTTCGCGCGCGAGCCGCTATCCGGCAACGGCTTGAGCGTGTTCCTGCTCGATGCCGAACTGCCGGCCTCGATGATGCAGCGGATCACGCAGGAGATGCGCCAGTTCGAGACGATCTTTCTGCGGCCTCTCTCGGCCATCCATGGCCTTCAGGGCACTCGGGCTCCTGCCCGTCGCCCCCTCGGAGCGTCTGCATTCGATGCGCGCATTTTCACGATGGAGGAGGAACTGTCGTTCGCCGGCCATCCGGTACTCGGCGCGGCCTCGGCGATGCACGCGGAATTCCACGCAAGCACGGAAGTTGCCGGTCTGGAGTTCGTCATCCACGGCCGGCGCATCGCCGTCACAAGTCGCCGCGATCGTGACACGTACCTGGCTGAAATGGATCAGGGCGAGGCCCTCGTCGACGAACCGGTTCCACAGGCGAATATCGCGCCGCTGCTCGACGCCCTGAACCTGCGCACCGAGGATCTGGCCGCCGGCTTGCCGTTGCAGGTCATCTCGACGGGACTTCCCTATCTCATCGTCCCGCTCAGGGCGAACCTCGAGCGCGCGCGAATCGTCGTGGCCGGCTTCGAGGCTTTGCTCGCCACGGTCGGCGCAAAGTTCGTCTACGTGCTCGACGTCGGACGGCGCGAGGGCCGCACGTGGGACAACGACGGCCGCGTCGAAGACATCGCGACCGGCAGCGCGGCCGGGCCGGCTGCCGCCTATCTGGTTGTGCACGGGCTTGCCCTGCATGATGAAGTGATCACGCTTGCGCAAGGGCGATTTCTCGGCCGGCCGAGCGAGCTTCATGCAATCGTCCGCGGCGATCGCGCAGGCGTCATCGTGCGTGGCCGCGTCTGTCTGGTCGGCGGCGGCGCGCTGCGCCTATCGATTCCGCGGTAGGATCGCGACGTGAAGCGACGCGTGCTCGCCGGCTAGAGCCTCGAAGCTGTCGACGAAGATATTGTCGCTGCTGTAGAGCAGATCGCCGAAGTTGTTGACTGCCACGAACTGAACGTTCGGATAGCCGCCCGCAGCGACCGCGGTCAGTCGATGATTGGTCAGTGCGGGCGCCTGCGTCCAGGTGAGGTCGTCAGTCGAAGTCAGGATCGCGCCGTGATCGCCGACGGCAACGAAGTCATGGCCATTCCACGCGATCGCCGCAGCCGCAGGGAGCGCTCCCCACGCATGCGGCGTCCAGGACGCGCCGTCTGGCGAGGTGAGATAGAGCGTGTCTCCAACAACGACGAACTGGTCGCCGTCCCAGGCGATGCCGCTGAGGAAGGCCGTCGTAGTTCCCGAGGTCTGCGGCGTCCAGGTCGTGCCGTCGGGAGACGTCAGGATCCGGCCGTGCGAACCGACCGTGACGAATTGGCTGCCGTTCCACAACACTGCCTGCAAACGATCGGTGGACGGCATGATGCTGTGATCCTGCCAGGTGGTGCCGCCATCCGGGGACGTTGCAATGAACATCGCAAACGTGTCGCGGCCTCCGACCGCGACAATCGTCGTGCTGTTTCCGTCGACGGCGTTGTACGGAAACGACGGCGCGGGCCGCTTCGTCCAGTTCGTCGCGTCAGGCGAAGTCCAGACTTCGCCGAATTCCGTGGTCAACGCGAACTGGTTGCCTGTCCAGGTGATCGAGATCGGCGCTGCGGGCCCGGAACGAACCGTCCAGCTGATCCCGTCCGGTGATATCAACAGGCCGCGATTGAAATCCGCCACGACAAACTGGCTGCCATCCCAAACGATATCCGAGGGCGAGGCATTTGCGATTTCAGACGAACGCTGAGTCCATGAACTCGCGTCAATGGCCATCGAACCGAGCAGCGTACCTTTGGCGCCGACGGCCACCGATTGACTGCCGTCGCCTGCCACGCTGAACAAATCGTTCCCCCCGGTTACTGCTACCGATGAGCGATCGGCCCAGATCCCGCCGTCGGCCGAAGTCAGGATCGTGCCGAATTGACCCACGGTAATGAACGTCGAGCCGTTCCACGAGAGACCGCGTTGGGCAACGCCGCTCCCGGTGTTGCCGAGTTTCCAGGTCAGTCCATCGGGCGACGTCAGCTGCGCGCCGCTGGCCCCGACAGCCATCCATTGGCCGCCGTTCCAGACCAGGGCAAACAGGCATCGCGCAGAGACCGGGTCGCGCGGCGTCCAGGTGATACCGTCCGGCGAAGTCAAGACGGTCGCACTGGTGAAATCATCCGGCGATCCGCCCACCGCAACAAAAAGGCTTCCATTCCAGGCCACGGCATGCAGATTGTCGGACGTCGTCGAGTTGCGCGCGGTCCAGATGACGGCGTCAATGGAGGTCAGAATGGCGCCGCCGTCACCGACCGCAACCAGCCCGGCAGCGTTCTCGGCGAGGCTGTTGAAAGATGCATTGCTGCCCGGTGACCGCTTCGTCCACGCGACACCGTCGGCGGAAGTCAGAACCGCGCCGCCTTCGCCGGCTGCGACAAATTGGCTGTCATGCCAGACGACACTTGCAAGCGTCTTGGTCGTATTCGAAGTTCGTAAGGCCCAATCGCTTCCATCCGGCGAAGCCAGAATGGCGCCGTTCTCCCCCACGGCAACGAACTGGCCAACGTGCCACGTCACGCCACGCAACGTATTTCCTTGCGGTGACGGGTTGGCCCAGGCCCAGTTCGTCTGCGCATGCGCCAGCGAACAGGCAGCGCACAGAAGGAATACGAGGATCGATCTGAAGTCTTTCATCATGCTGGACAAAGGCGTTCCCGATTGCGGTTCTACAACATCGAAGAACGATGTTCTGGCATGCGATGCGCCTCTTACCCTGAGAGTTGCGCATCTTCTGGTGCCCGCGCTCGCGCGACTCACCGGGCGAGTTCGATCCACGGTTCAGCGTTGCGTGTGTGTGATCACTCCACGTCGAAGAACTCAAGTGTCACGGGCGTCAATTCGCCGGCCATCACAAACACGTCGTCGAAGTAGGAGATCAGCGTCGTATTGCCTGGCGCAAAGACGCGCAAGTTGACCTGGATCGACTGGTCTGTAGCTCCAGTCAGGACGGCGGTTGAGGTCTCGGTCCAGGCATCCAGTGTCGACACGTTCGGCGCGACGATGTTCATCGTCTGATTTCCGAAGCAGCCGGTGTTCGGATAGGTGTTTATGAAAACCGTCGCGAATGCATCCGCCGGCGTCGTCGCGGAAGGCAGAAAGACCTTGGTTCCGAACGCGTACCGCGTGTCCGGCTGCACGACGACACATTGACTGGCGTAGATCGGGATGCGGAACGTGCCGCTGGCCGGCAGCGTTCCCTGGATCGACCCCGACAGCGCATCGCCGCCGGCATCGGTCGAGGTCCATTGTTCGGTTAACCCGAATGCCATGAACGGAGCCCAGGAACTCAAGTCACTGGCAAACCCCGGATTTTGGACCAGATTTTGCGCGGCGAGTGGGGCCGCCATAAATGGCGAAGCGCAAGCGACAAGTAGTCTGGCAAGTCCCGAACTGCAATAGCGCATATGTCTCCAGTCCAAAACGTTCCGCGACGTCTTGGGCGGGAAACGAGAATGCGCGTGCGAATGCGCCATGAGCAGAGTGCGCGGATTTGCGCGGATTCTTGCGCCCGGATGTGCGTACGCGCCGGTCAGACGGCATGCGCATAATGCGCGAACGCCCTGCCATATGCCTGCCGAGCGCATGCGGCCGATCGATTGTTGCGGGCAAGTCGCGGTTGATCCAAATCAACACGCTGCCCACACCGGGCCGTTAGCTTGAGCCTATCATTGTCGTACGGCGCGCAAGGTGCGCAACTCTTCGAATCCGGAGGCATCGAGGGATCAAGAATGAATACCTGGATGATGAATGGAGTTTCCACTCTTATCGTCGTGCTGGTGTCCACGGGCGTGTTCTTCTTCGTGGCAACCCGTGGCGCGTTGATGTGGCGCGGCTTGTCGGGCGCACAAAGCGAGGACGCGCACGTGTATCCGATCTATTCGGACATGCGCCTGATCAAGCTGGTTGATTTCCAGCCGATCATTTCGGCGATCCTGCTGTTCCAGTACAAGCGCCTGGTTTCGAAGATCGTTGCCGAACTCGGGCAGCTGGACCTGAACGGCAGGAAGGTTATGATCACGTCGTGCGCTTTTGGAAACGTAATCCCACGAGTCGTGAAGGCCGCGGTGGAAGGCGGGGCCGAACGCGTCCTGATCGCCGACATCATCCACAACGAACTCGTTCGCGCCGAGAGCAAGCTCGGCGGGTTCCCCGGCAAGGTGGAGTTTCTCCAAGACGACGCCACCGCCTTGAAGCTCGAAGGTGGCACCGTCGCAGCGAATGTCATCTTCTTCCTGCTGCACGAGCTGCCGCATCATCTGAAAGGCAAGGCGCTGAACGAAGCCGGGCGCATGCTGGCGCCGGGCGGAAAGCTGCTGCTGGCCGAATTCCATCGCCCGAAACCATGGGTGCTGCGCACGCTGAGCTGGACTTATTTCAAGGTCTTCGAGCCGCTTGGGCTCGCGCTGTGGGACACGCACGATCCGCTTGCCTGCCTGCAGAATGCCGGCGGCTGGAAGTGCGAGCGCGCGACCTATTTCCATGGAAATTTCCAGATCATCACCGCGACGAAGCTGTGATGATCGTGCGTACACTTTGCCGCACAGAGAGTAGATGACATGGAACTCATCGATACGGATGTCGCCATCGTCGGCGCGGGCGGCGCAGGCTTGCGCGCCGCGATTGCGCTGGCCGAGACCGATCCGGCACTGCGCATTGCGCTGATCTCGAAGGTCTACCCGATGCGCAGCCACACCTGCGCAGCCGAAGGCGGCGCGGCCGGCGTCATCAAGCCGGACGACAGCTTCGATCTGCACTTCGACGATACCGTCGGAGGCGGCGACTGGCTCTCGGACCAGGACTGCGTCGAGTACTTCGTCAGGGAGGCGCCGAAGGAATTGCTGCAGCTCGAACACTGGGGTTGCCCATGGAACCGCGAAGCCGACGGCTCCGTGGCAGTGCGCCCCTTCGGCGGCATGAAGAAGCAGCGCACCTGGTTCGCCGCCGACAAGTCAGGCTTCCATATCCTGCACACGCTGTTCCAGACCAGCCTGCAGTTTCCTTCGATCACGCGCTTCGACGAGTACTACGCGCTCGACCTGCTGACCGACGATGGCCGCTGCCAGGGTCTGACCGCCATGGAAATGCGCAGCGGCCTTATCCGTCAGTTCAATGCGAAAGCGGTCATCATCGCCGGGGGCGGCGCGGGCCGCATGTTCCCGTTCACGACCAATGGCGCGATCAAGACCGGCGACGGCATGGCGCTGGCGTATCGCGCCGGCGTGCCGCTCAAGGACATGGAGTTCGTGCAGTACCACCCGACCGGCCTGCCGAACACCGGCAGCCTGCTGACCGAGGCTTGCCGCGGCGAAGGCGGCGTGCTGGTCAACAAGCACGGACGCCGCTACCTGCAGGACTACGGCATGGGTCCGGAGACCCCGCTCGGCAAGCCGCAACTGAAAACGATGGAACTCGGACCGCGCGACCGCGTCAGCCAGGCCTACTGGCACGAACTGCAGAAAGGCAACACGGTATCGACGCGGTGGGGCGAATGCGTGCTGCTGGACATGCGCCATCTCGGCGAGAAGACGATCAACGCGCGCCTGCCGCTGGTGCGCGAGCTCGCGATCAGCTATCTCGGCGTGGACATCGTTACCGATCCGGTGCCGATCCGTCCGGTCGTGCACTACATGATGGGCGGCATCTCGACGAACACGGCGGCAGCGACAACATTGCCGGGCCTGTTCGCCGCCGGCGAATGCGCCTGCGTGAGCCTCAATGGCGCCAATCGCCTCGGCTCGAATTCGCTGGTCGAACTGCTGGTGTTCGGCAAGCGTGCGGCGCTCTCGGCGATCGAGCACGTGCGCAGTCTGCCGGCCGCGAATACCGAAGCGCTCAAGGGGCGAGCACTCGAATCGCAGGCGCGCATCCGCGAGTTGTTCTCGCGCACCGACGGCAACGAGTCGATGTCCGGCCTGCGCAGGGAAATGACGGACACGATGGAGAAGAACGTCGGTATCTATCGGCATGAAGCCGGCCTGCGCGAAGCAGTCGACAAGATTACGGAGCTGCGCCAACGCTACCGGAAGGTCGTGCTGAACGACAAGAGCAATGTGTTCAACACCGACCTGTTCCAGGTGCTCGAACTCGGCTGCATGCTCGACTGCGCGCAGGCGCTGACGGTCAGCGCGCTGGCGCGCCGGGAATCGCGCGGCGCGCATCAGCGGCTGGACCACACCGGACGCGACGATCGCAACTATCTGCGCCACAGCATGGCTTGGTACCAGGGGGCGCAAATGCCGCGGCTCGACTATCTCGACGTCGTCATAACGAAATCGCCGCCCGGCGTGCGTGACTACTCGGGAGACCACAAGTGAACGCGCGCATCGTCCAGCTCGACGTGCTGCGCTACGATCCGGAAAGCGACAGCGAGCCGCATTTCCAGCGCTACGCCGTCCCGTGCGCCGAAGAGTGGGTCGTGCTCGACGCGCTCAACGCGATCAAGGAAAACATCGATCCGACCCTGAACTACCGCTGGTCCTGCCACATGGCGGTATGCGGCAGTTGCGGCATGATGATCAACGGCGAGCCGAAACTGTCGTGCCACGCGTTCCTGCGCGACTACGATGGCGTGA
>DASSGP010000029.1:0-2644 GCA_035693405.1 Rudaea sp.
GCAGCTGCGCGTGCGTGTGTCCGACATTCCCGCGATCGCCGATCGCCCCGACGTGACATCCGTCGGCGAGTACGTGTTGCCCGAGATGCTGGACGAGAAGCAGGGCATCATCATGGCAGGCAATTTCGCGCCAGGCCCGGCGTCACCGAGCTATCTGCAATTCCTGATCGATCACGGCTTCAGTCAGGTTGCCGGCGACTATCCGATCGTCGATGTCACCGACAGCACGATCGACGAAGGCGGCACCGGCGCCACCGTGGTCAACACCGCCGACAACATGTTGCACGTCCAGGGCAGCCTGGCGAAGCCCTCGCGCGTCGCCTATTTCAAGAACTGTTCTGCTTTGGCGAACTCGATTACCGGCGCGAGCGACGGGCACGGCTCGCTCAACGGCGGCATCATCGCCGACTACGACCAGCGCACCGGCTATCCGTTCCAGGACAGCGACGGCCAGCGTCTCGGCCTCGGCATCAATCCGTTCGGTCGCATCGGTTCGACGGCAATCTTCGTTCCGGTATTCAACATCGACAATTGTGGCGGCACCGATCAGGGCGTGATCCAGGCGAACTCGCGAACCGGCGCGAAAATCAGCAGCAACTCCTGGGGTGCAGCGGTCAACGGCGCATACAACGCATCCGCGCAGGCCTACGATGTCGGCGTTCGCGACGCCGATCCGGGCGCCGCCGGCAATCAGGAAATGATCTATGTGTTTGCCGCCGGCAACTCGGGTCCGGGCGCCGGCACGATCGGATCGCCCGGCACGGCGAAAAACGTCATCACCGTCGGCGCTTCGGAAAACCTGCGTCCGTTCGCGACGCCTCGGGACAACCGCTGCGGCCCGGATCCGGCAAACAATCCGCGCAACGTTGCCGACTTTTCCAGTCGCGGCCCGGTGCAGGGCGAGCGCACGAAGCCCGAGATCCTCGCGCCCGGCACGCGTATTCAGGCCGGCGCCAGCAACTTCGCCGGCTATGACGGTTCCGGCGTCTGCGTGAAGTATTTTCCGGAAGCGCCGGCGCAACAGGTGTTCACATATTCGAGCGGCACGAGTCACTCGACACCTGCGGTAGCCGGCGTCGCCTCGCTCGCCTATTGGTGGATCCAGCACGGTGGTGCGGGCGCGGCCGCCGGAAAGGTCACGGAGATCGGCGGCAATCGCGCACCGAGCCCGGCGATGATGAAGGCCTGGATGATTTCACACCCGAGCTATCTGACCGGCGTCGGCGCGAACGACGACCTGCCGAGCGACGCGCAAGGCTACGGCATGCCGAACATGAGCGACATGTTCAGTGTTACGCCGAAGGTACTGGTCGACCAGAGCGAACGATTCGACAACACCGGCGAAACGCGCTCGTACACCCTTGGCGTCGCCGACGCCGCCAAGCCGGTACGCATCGCGCTCGCCTATACCGATGCCCCGGGTGCACTCGCAGCCGGTTCACTCGTCAACGATCTTGATCTCACCGTCGAGGCGAACGGCCAGACTTTCCGCGGCAATTCGTTCGACCATCAGGAAAGCCTCCCCGGTGGCGCGGCCGACAACAAGAACAACTACGAGGCGGTGTTCCTGCCGGCCGGCACGACCGGCGACGTCACGATCACGGTGACCGCGGCGAACATCGCCGGCGACGGCGTGCCGAATAGCGGCGATGCGACCGACCAGGACTTCGCCCTGGTCTGCAGCAACTGCGTGCTGGCGCCGACCTTTACGCTGTCGACCGCGCAGCACGCGCCGAGTGTCTGTGTGGGCGCAAACTACAGCGCAAACGTTGCAGTCGATACGGTCGACAACTTCGCCGCGCCGGTCAATCTGAGTTTGTCCGGCAATCCGGCCGGCACAAGCGCAAGCGTGACTCCCGTCAGCGCGACTCCACCGGCGTCGGCGAGCGTGTCGATCACGGGCTCGGGCGGTGTCGCCGCCGGGCACTATCCGTTGGTGCTGACCGGCTCCTCGGGTTCGATCGCCAAGACCCTGCACATCGATCTGAGCTACGCGTCGAGTGCGCCACCGGCTCCAGCACTCGCTGTCCCCGGCAATGGCGCCAGAAACGTCGACCTGCATCCGACCCTGAGCTGGCAGCCTGCGAGTCAGGCCAGTTCATACCTCGTCGAAGTTGCCAGCGACGCAGGCTTCGCCAACATCGTCGCGTCGGCCGAAGTCACCGACACGACCTATACCGTGTCGCCGGATCTGGACTCCAATACGCAGTATTTCTGGCGCGTGATTGCGAAGAACGGCTGTGGCCAGAGCGGAGATCGGGTCCTTGCGGATCAACTCTTCGGCGACGGCTTCGACGGTGCTGCGCCGCCGACTGCGGCGTTCACGTTCTCGACCCTGGCGCTGCTCGGGGACTGCGAAGTCGGCACGACCCGGCAGGTCCTTTTCAGCGACGACATGGAGTCGGGAGCACCGGGCTGGCTGCTGGGTGGCGATGTCAACGGCAGTCGCTGGAAGTTGGATGGATCCGCACACAGCGGCACGCATGCGCTGGTGGCAAACCACGATCCGTTTCTCGCCTTCGAGCAGGATCTGACTTCACCGAATATCGTGCTGCCAAACACACTCTCGAAGATCACGCTGTCCTTCCAGAATCAACAGTCGCTATCGGGCTTTCCGGGTGGCAGCTGCACTCAGGGCGCGCTA
>DASSGP010000030.1:0-4266 GCA_035693405.1 Rudaea sp.
TAGCATCCGCGCCACTCCTGAAAACGTTTTCAAGGAGTGTTGCACGTTCTGCTCGGTTCAAGCGTTCGGAGGCAGGGATCCGTCGTCGGACCACTTCCATTCCAGTTTGACCGAGGTACCGTTACATGAAATTGCGGCGACGCAAAGGTTCGTTCTACGCTGCTGTCCTCCTCTTTGCTGCATCCGCCACGATCAACGCCGAAAATGCGCCGGGCGGGATGTCCGGAACTGCGCGATATGTCGTGCGTTTCGACGAGCCGGGGCTGGCTCGCTACAACGGTGTCGTGTCGGCAAGCGGGGGAACTTCCGCCAGCTTGATGCCGCTGAAGCAGCATGCGAACGGACGAACCCGGCTCGACGTGCAAAGTGCGGCGGCCAAGTCCTACGTCGACTACTTGCGCAGCCGACAGGATCAGCACATCGCGGACATCGCGACCAACATCGGCCGGATTCCGGTCAATGTCTATTCGATGCAGCACGCGCTCAGTGCCGCGATCCTGATGCTGTCGCCCGCCGAGGCGCAGCGGATCGTACACACGCCTGGCATCGCCGCGGTCGAACCTGACCGCCAGCTGGAACTGGCTTCCGACCTCGGTCCAGGCTTCACCGGCGCGATGTCGGTCTGGTGGGGAACCCAGGTAGGCCAGGACTCGATATTCGCCAACGACTTTTTCCATGACGGCTACGAAGGCGATGGTGTCGTGGTCGGCGTGATCGACGGCGGCTACAACAGCATGAGCCCGTCGTTCCAGGCTACCGATGCCTTTGGATACACGATTGCCAATCCGCTCGGACACGGCGCCTTTCTTGGACAGTGTCATGTCGCCGGCATCAGCCGCGGCGGCTGCAACGACAAGGTCATTGGCGTCTATGACGAGGTCGGCCTGAGCGCCTATCTTCCCAACTGGGTCTATTCGGTCGAAGACGAACAAGGTCATGGCAGCCACACTGCCAGCACTGCGGCCGGATCGCGACGCACCGCAACCATCGATGGCTATTCGACGTTGCTCGCGGGCGTCGCGCCACATGCCAATCTCGTAATCTATCGCGCCTGCACTCCCAACGCCGGGTGCGGTTATCTGGCGGTCGTCGCCGCAATCGATCAGGCCATCGCCGATGGCGTCGTCGACGCGCTGAATTACTCGATCAGCGACACCGCTGGTCCGTGGTTCGATACAGTCGCCCATGCGTTTCTTGCCGCGACAGAGGCCGGCATATTCGTCGCGGCTGCGGCCGGCAACACGAACGTCTCGACGCCCCAACAGACCGCCGGCTCGGTGATGAACATCGCGCCGTGGATCGCCACGGTTGGTGCAGGTTCACACAGCGGCGGTGCGATCGCGCAGGCGGTGCGCACGGCGATAAAGGCCGACGTGCTGGCGCCATTCACCCTGCTCGGTCCTGCGAGGTACGACTACATCAAGCCCGACCTGCAGGCGCCAGGCATGCATGTCATCGCGGCGAGCAGCAACGACGGCAGCGCGACGGGCCCCGCCCGTGTCGCGATGATGGACGGCACTTCGATGGCCACGGCGCACACGACCGGTTCGGGTGCGCTGCTGGCCGGGCTGCATCCGGACTGGACGCCCCTCGAAATCAAGTCGGCACTGATGATGACAGCGAACGAATCGGGACTGACCAAAGCCGATGGCGCGACGCTGAGTAACTACTTCGATCGCGGCGCCGGTCGGGTGCAGGAATTCCTCGCTGGCAGGGCGGGACTCGTCCTCAACGAAACCGGGGACCGCCTGACGAATGCCAATCCCGCGATCGGAGGCGATCCTGGTTCATTGAATCTCGCGAGCATGGAGCGCGCAGCATGTGTCGGCGCCTGTACCTTCACTCGTTCGTTCCGCAGCACGCAGAATCACACGGTCACCTGGACGGCGCGCGTCGTGGCCGGCCCTGGCGCCGGCTTCACGTCGGTCTCGATGACCCCTGCGACACTGACCCTCAACGCGTTCGCGGTTTCCTCGGCCGTCACGTTCCGCGCCGATACGAGCAAGCTGGCGGCCGACGGCCAGTTCCACTTCGCTGAAGTCGTGCTGACGCCGGACGATTCGACGTTGCCGCCGCTGCACCTGCCGATCGCGGTCGCGGTGCCGGCGACGTAGGCCGCCGCACAGCCGATTTCGACGCGGGTTGCTCGCCTGTCGTAGCAGGAGACGACTTGCGCAGTCGCGAATCGCGGCTAGTAGCGCTGCCCACCCAGTTCGCGGTAGCGAAGAAACACGCCGCGCGCGGCGTCGCGAAGAATGTCTGTTCTCACGGCGATGCCGCGTCTTTCGAGTTCGCCGTTCCAGTCCGCCGGCAACGGCCCTTCGTCGAATTCGGTGAGTTCCTCGACATCTTCGGAACGCGCGCCGATCAGCAACTCGTCGATGCCGGCCCAGAACGTGGCGCCGTAGCACTGGCAGCACGGCTGCGCGCTTGTTGCGAGCACGAAGCGCTCGCCGTTCTCGTTGAGGCGTGAACGCTGCATGCGCGCCTGCGCGAGCATGTAGGCCATCATTTCGGCGTGCGCGGCAGAGCAGTTCTGCGGGATGACGCGGTTGACACCGACCGAGACAAGTCGTCCGTCGCCGGTGAACACTGCGGCACCGAACGGGCCGCCGGTTCCATTGTCCACATTGTTGCGTGCCAGCTCTATCGCAAGCGCGACGCGGGATTCGTCGTCGCCATAAACGCGATCTTCAACGAGCGCATCCCGCAGCCAGTCGGGCAGTGTGAGTTGGAGAGTAGTCGGCAGGTTGGTCATCGGGTCGTTGTAGCAGATTGAAGCACCCCTCACCCCGGCCCTCTCCCCGCAGGCGGGAGAGGGGTAGATCGGCCACCCTGGCTGCCTACCTCCCTGGCTGTTTACTTTGTCGGTTTCGCAAACGAGTCGCGCAGCGTTACAATGCGATTGAACACCGGCTTGCCAGGCGCGTGATCGACGCGATCGGCGACAAAGTAGCCTAAGCGCTCGAACTGGACCGCCTGCTCCGGCACGATATCGGCGAGCGCCGCCTCGACATAGCCGCGCACGCTGCGCCGCGAGTTCGGATTCAGGTGATCGCGGTAGGTCTTGCCGTCGGTTTCGTCGTCGGGGTCGGCAACGTCGAACAGACGGTCGTACAGGTGCACGTCGGCCGCGAGCGCGTGCTGCGCGCTGACCCAGTGGATCGTGCCCTTGACCTTGCGTTCGGCGCCAGGCATGCCGGTTCGCGATTCCAGGTCGAGCGTGCAGCGGACTTCGCTGACGTTCCCACTTGCATCTTTTGCCACGTCTTCGCACTTGACGATGCCGACGCCGCGCAGGCGCACTTCACCGCCGGGCACGAGCCGGTGAAAGCCCTTCGGCGGCACCTCCATGAAATCCTCGCGCTCGATCCACAACTCACGCGACAGCGCCACCGGACGCGTGCCGAACGACTCGTTCTTCGGATGGTTCGGAAACGTCAGCGACTCGGTGTGGCCTTCGGGCAAATTCGTGATCACGAGTTTCAGCGGATCGATCACGGCGAAGCGGCGCGGCGCATTCGCGTCGAGCTCCTCGCGCACGCAACCTTCGAGCACTGAATAGTCGATTACGCTGATCTGCTTGCTGACGCCGACGCGTTGCCAGAACGCGCGGATCGCCGCCGCGGGATAGCCGCGCCGGCGCGCACCACTGAGCGTCGGCATGCGCGGATCGTCCCAGCCATCGACGAGGCCATCCTGCACTAGCGAGATCAGCTTGCGCTTGCTCATCACCGTGTAGTTGAGGTTGCCGCGCGAGAACTCGATCTGCTGCGGCGTGCTGACGACCGTGTGCAGGCCGGCTGCGATCAGCGGTTGCACGAGTTCGGGATGGTGCGGCAGGTCGACTTCGCGGATGCACCAGTCGTACAGCGGCCGATGATCCTCGAATTCGAGCGTGCACAGCGAATGCGTGATGGCTTCGACCGCGTCGGAAATGCTGTGGGCGAAGTCGTACATCGGATAGATCGGCCAGGCGTCGCCGGTGTTCTGGTGCGTCACCTTGCGGATGCGGTACAGGGTCGGATCGCGCAGGTTGATGTTGCCGCTGCTCATGTCGATCTTCGCGCGCAGCGTGCGTGCGCCGTCGGGAAATTCGCCGGCGCGCATGCGCGTGAACAGGTCGAGGTTCTCCTCGACGCTACGATCGCGCCATGGCGAGTTGCGTCCCGGTTCGGTCAGCGTGCCGCGATACTCGCGCTGCTGGTCGGCCGACAGGTCGCAGACGAAGGCCTTGCCGTCGCGAATGAGCTTTTGTCCACAAAG
>DASSGP010000031.1:0-7558 GCA_035693405.1 Rudaea sp.
TCACGGCGACATGGAACGCGTAGTCGCTCGCGGCTTTCTCGGCCCAGCCGCGCCAGGTTTGGAAAGCCTCGAGCAGCGACTGCTGCGGATTCGGAATGACGAAGTCGATGATGCTGGTCGTGCCGCCGGCCAGGCCCGCCGCCGTGCCGCTGTAGAAATCGTCGCTCGCGACCGTGCCCATGAACGGCAGCTGCATGTGCGTATGCGGATCGATGCCGCCAGGGATCACATAGCGGTCGCCGGCATCGACGACCTGCGCGCCGGCTGGCGCGTCGATCGCCGTCGCGATCTGTACGATCTTGCCGTTGTCGCAAAGGACGTCGGCGCGGTAGGCGTGCGTTGAATCCAGAACCGTACCGCCACGTATCAATAAAGCCATTGGATGCTCCAGGACTTTTTTTAGCGCGGTTTGCCGCGGATGATCACGGATTTACGCGGATAGAGCATTCTTTACAAGTGGATTGCGTCTTCCCGCAAAGTGCGAGGGCCTTCAGCAACCGATGCCCGCTCTCAATCCGCTCCTATTAGCTCTTATCCGCGTTTATCCGTGATCATCCGCGGCATTCCGCGTTCAGATTGAAAGCCTGACCCGCTCAAGCGCCCGCCGCGTCCAGGGACATCTGACGTTGGCGCGCGCCGCGCATCAGCGCAGCATAAACCAGCGCCGAGATGGCCAGCCCGGCGAACCACGCATATGTATACAGCGTCTTGAATAACCCCGGCACGCCGGCGAACGCATCGGGGAACGCCGCGTTCAGAAACCCTGGCAGGTTCGGCAGCACGCCGCAGGCGAGCGCGATCACGGCCGCCGGATTCCAGCCACCGCGATACGAATATTCACCGCGCTCGGCGAACAGTTCGGCGACGTCGAGCCGCGTATCGCGCAGGAAGTAGTAGTCGACGAGCATGATGCCGGCAACCGGCCCGAGCAACGCGGAGTAGCCGACCAGCCAGGTAAAGATGTAGCCCTGCGTGCTGGCGAGGATCTTCCACGGCATTGCGAGCAGGGCGATGAACGCGGTCATCAGGCCGCCGGTTCGGTACGAGATGCGCTTCGGCGCGAGGCTGGCGAAGTCGTAGGCCGGTCCGACCAGGTTCGCGGCGAGGTTCACGCACATCGTGTCGAGCGTCAGGATGAACAGCGCGACGCCGACGCCGATGCCGGTGAACTTCGCCGACAGGTCGACCGGATCCCAGATCGCCTTGCTGTAGATCACGACGGTCGCGGACGTCACGATGACCGACATCAGCGCGAGCAGGCCCATCGGCAGCGGCAGGCCGATCGTCTGGCCGATCAGCTGGTCGCGCTGCGAGCGCGCGAACCGGGTGAAGTCCGGAATGTTCAGCGCAAGCGTCGCCCAGAATCCGACCATCGCCGTCAGCGAGGGCCAGAACACGTTCCAGAACTGGCCTTCCTTCTTGCCGCCGGCGACGAACTGCGAGGGCATGTCCATCATCGTGCCGAAACCGCCGGCACTGTCGATCGCCCACCAGACGAGCACGAGGCACATGACGATCTTGATCGGCGCGGAAAACGTCTCGAGCCAGCGAATCGAATCGGTGCCGTGCACGACGAAGTAGAGCTGCAGCGCCCAGAACGCGAGGAAGCAGACGAGTTGTCCGAGATTGATGCCCAGCACCGGCAGCGGATCAGCGTGCAGCGCGTTGCCGGTCAGGATATTCAGCAGCGTGTACATCGCCAGGCCACCGAACCACGTCTGGATGCCATACCAGCCGCACGCGACGATCGCGCGCAGCAGCGCCGGCAGGCGCGCGCCGACCGTGCCGAACGACGAGCGCACGAGCACGGCGTACGGAATGCCGTATTTGGCCCCGGCGTGCCCGATCATCAGCATCGGCACGAGCACGATCGCGTTGCCGAGCAGCACCGTGGCGACCGCCTGCCACGGCGACATGCCCTGGTCGATCAGCCCGGCCGCGAGCGTGTACGACGGAATGCACATGACCATGCCGACCCACAACGCCGCGTAGTGATACCACGCCCAGGTCCGCTGCTCCGGCGTCGTCGGCGCCAGGTCGGCGTTGTACAACCCGCCGTGTTCGATCCCGCTGTGCTTGTCCTGCATCTGACTCCCCGTATTACAAGATCGAGATCAAACAATTCACCACGAAGACACGAAGTACACGAAGAAAGCAAAGTAGGAGCTTTGAGCCTGCCGATGGCTCACTTCCGACAATCTCGTTCTTCTTCGTGTCTTCGTGCCTTCGTGGTGGATCTCTTGATCGGCCTTTTGTTCACCAAGTTCAAGTCGCGACAACGCGCATCGGATTGTTCGGGTGCGTCGTCCAGTCGGCATGCGGACGGTCGTCGACGCGCTCCATCGTGATGCAGCTGTCGACCGGGCAGACGTGCATGCACAGGTTGCAGCCGACGCATTCGGCGTCGACGACTTCGAAGTGGCGCTTGCCGTCCTTTTCCTTCGTGATCGCCTGGTGCGCGGCGTCCTCGCAGGCGATGTGGCACAGGCCGCATTTGATGCACTTGTCCTGGTCGATGCGTGCCTTGATCTCGTAGTTCAGGTTCAGGAACTGCCAGTCGGTGACGTTGCCGATCGCGCGGCCGCGGAAATCATCGAGGCGCTTGTAACCCTTGCCGTCCATCCACTGGCTCAAGCCGCCGATCATGTCGTCGACGATGCGGAAACCGTAGTGCATCGCCGCGGTGCAGACTTGCACGCTGCCCGCGCCGAGCGCGATGAATTCGGCCGCATCGCGCCATGTGCCGATGCCGCCGATCGCCGAGATCGGCTTGCCGTGCGTGGCCGGATCGCGCGCGATTTCGGCGACCATGGCCAATGCGATCGGCCGCACCGCCGGACCGCAGTAGCCGCCGTGCGTACCCTTGCCGTCGACGGTCGGCGTCGGCGCCATCAAATCGAGGTCGATCGAGGTGATCGAGTTGATCGTGTTGATCAGCGACACCGCGTCGGCGCCGCCGGCGAACGCAGCACGTGCCGGCTTGCGGATGTCGGCGATGTTCGGCGTCAGCTTGACGATGCACGGCAGGCGCGTGTGCTGCTTGACCCAGCGCGCGACCATCTCGATGTACTCCGGCACCTGGCCGACCGCCGAACCCATGCCCCGCTCGGACATGCCGTGCGGGCAGCCGAAGTTCAGTTCGACCGCGTCGCAGCCGGTGTCCTCGACCGGTGGAAGTATACGTTTCCACGAATCCTCGTCGCATGGCACCATCAGCGAGACGACCATGGCGCGATCGGGCCAGTCGCGTTTGACCTGGCGGATTTCGTCGAGGTTGATCTGCAGCGGCCGGTCGGTGATCAGCTCGATGTTGTTGAAACCGGCGACGCGCTGGCCGTTCCACTGCACCGCGCCGTAGCGCGAGCTGACATTGACGACCGGCGGATCGAAGCCGAGCGTCTTCCAGACCACGCCGCCCCAGCCGGCCTCGAACGCGCGGTTGACGTTGTAGGCCTTGTCGGTTGGCGGCGCCGAGGCGAGCCAGAACGGGTTCGGCGAACGGATGCCGGCGAAGTTGCAGGAAAGTTCGGCCATGGTCAGCCTCCGTTGGTTCGCGTCGCGCGCGTGCGCAGCGTGCGATCGATCGATGCCGCGGCACGCTTGCCGTCCTCGACCGCCTGCACGGTCAGATCGTGCTTGCTGTCGACGCAATCGCCGCCGGCCCAGACCTTTGGCAGCGAGGTCTGATAGTCGTCGTTGACGACGATGCGGCCGGCACGGACGTCGAGCAACGCCACATCGGTGTTTGCCGCCGAGACGACCAGCACCTGACCGATGGCCTTGAGCAATGTATCGGCTTCCAGGCGCATCGTATCGCCAGTACCCAGCAGGCGGCCCTGGTCGTCGAGCTGCGTGTACTCGAATTCGACCGCGCTGAGCGCGCCATCGGCGGCAACGATGCGCCGCGGCTGCGCCCACTCGACGATCGTCACGCCTTGGGTTTTGGCGAACTCCTGCTCGGCCGGCGTCGCGCCCATCGACGCCGCGCCACGTCGATAAACCATCGTCACCGACTCGGCGCCGAGCTTGCGGCTTTGCACCGAGGCATCGATCGCAGTATTGCCGCCGCCGATCACGACGACGCGGCGTCCAACCGCGAGTCGGGACAGATCCGCACACTGGCGCAGCTCGGCGATGAAGTCGACGGCGTTGCGCACGCCGGCGAGCTGTTCGCCTTCGAGTCCCAGGGCGTTGACGCCGGTCAGGCCGACGCCGACAAACACCGCATCGAAATCGCGTTGCAGCTTCGCCAGGCTCAGGTTCTTTCCGAGCGTCTCGCCGGTGCGCAGTTCGATGCCGCCGATTGAAAGCAGCCATTCGACTTCGCGCTCGGCAAAGCCCGGCACCTTGTACGCCGCGATGCCATATTCATTGAGACCGCCGGGCTTCTCGCGCGCATCGAATATCGTCACGCGGTGGCCGACGCGCGCCAGCGCGTGCGCGCAGGCAAGTCCAGCCGGCCCCGCGCCAACGACGGCGATCGAAAATCCGCTGTCGGCACCGCGTTCGAACAGGCGGGCGCCGTCGTCGAACACCCAGTCGGTCGCGTAGCGTTGCAGCGCGCCGATCTGCACCGGCGCCAGTTCATCGGGTCCGTTGCGCACACAGCTGCCTTCGCACAGGATTTCGGTCGGACACACGCGCGCGCACATGCCGCCGAGGATGTTCGCGCCGAGAATGTCGCGCGCGGCGCCATCGAGGTTGCCAGTCGTGATGCGGCGAATGAAACCCGGGATGTCGATGCCCGTCGGGCAGGCCTGAACGCACGGCGCGTCGTAGCAGTAATAACAGCGTTGCGCGGCAATCAGCGCGCGCTGGCGGTCGAGCGGCGGCGCCACGTCGGCGAAGTTTTGCGCGAGCTGTTCTGCGGACAGCCGTCCGGCGGCGATATCGGCAATTTCCTTGCGCGGCATTCAGTCCCCTTGCGAACCTGAGCTGTACGAGTCTTTGACCATGCAAGAACGACGCCGGTGGGTCATCCGCTGGTCGGCATGACGTATTGCGCGCCGGCGCGGATGCTCGCGGGCCAGCGCGTAGTCACCGTCTTCTGGCGCGTGTAGAAGCGCACGCCTTCCGGGCCGTAGATGTGATGATCGCCAAACAGCGAAGCTTTCCAGCCGCCGAAACTGTGGAACGCCATCGGCACCGGGATCGGCACGTTGATGCCGACCATGCCGATCTGGATGCGGCTGACGAAGTCACGCGCGGCGTCGCCGTCGCGCGTGAACAGCGCGACGCCATTGCCGTATTCATGGTCGTTGACCAGCGTTACGGCCTCCTCGTAATCGGCAGCGCGCACGATGCTGAGCACCGGCCCGAAAATTTCCTCCTTGTAGATCCGCATGCCCGGTTTCACGCCGTCGAACAGGCAGCCACCGAGAAAGAATCCATTTTCGCATCCGTCGACGCGCAGACCGCGGCCATCGACGACGAGCTTCGCGCCCTCGGCAACACCGACGTCGACGTAACTGCTGACCTTGTCGCGATGCGCCGCCGTGATCAGCGGGCCCATGTCCTTGCCTTCGGCGTTGCCGGCGCCGATCGCCAGCGCGCGCACGCGCGGCGCGAGTTTCGCGACCAGCGCATCGGCTACCTTGTCGCCGACGGCAACGGCAACCGAGATCGCCATGCAGCGCTCGCCGGCCGAGCCGTAGCCGGCGCCCATCAGCGCATCGGCGGCCTGGTCGAGGTCAGCGTCGGGCAACACGACCATATGGTTCTTCGCGCCACCGAGCGCCTGCACGCGCTTGCCGTGCGCGCAGCCGGTCGCATAGATGTAGCGGGCGATCGCCGTCGAGCCGACGAAGCTGACGGCCTTGATATCCGGGTGGGCGAGGATCGCATCGACGGCAACCTTGTCGCCGTGCACGACGTTGAACACGCCGTCGGGCAAACCGGCCTGCGCGAGCCAGTCGGCGAGCAGCAGCGACGACGACGGATCGCGCTCGGACGGTTTCAATATGAAGCAGTTGCCACAGGCGATGGCGATCGGCGCCATCCACAGCGGCACCATGGCCGGGAAATTGAACGGCGTGATGCCGGCGACGACACCGAGCGGCTGGCGCAGCGAATGCGAGTCGACCTGGTGGCTGATGTTCTCGGTCACTTCGCCTTTGAGCAGTTGCGGAATCCCGCAGGCGAACTCGACAACCTCGATGCCGCGTGCGACTTCGCCGAGCGCGTCGCTGTGCGTCTTGCCGTGTTCGGCCGTGATCTGCGCGGCGAGAACTTCCTGATTCGCTTCGAGCAACTCGCGGAACTTGAACATCACGCGCGCGCGCTTGAGCGGCGGAGTCTGCGACCAGGCCGGGAACGCCGCCTTGGCGGCCTGCACGGCAGCATCGACATCTTCGGGCGTCGCCATCGGCAGGCGCCCGGATTCTTCACCGGTCGCCGGGTTGTAGACGGGCAAGCTGCGCGCCTGCACGCTGCCGATGCGCTGGCCGCCGATATGGTGCGGAATCATTACCGGTGCGAGCATAGAAGTGCCTTCTTCATCAAGTCGCGTTCCTGAACTTCCGTTCGCGCTGAGCGTAGCTTGCGCAGCAAGCGAAGTCGAAGCGACGCGTCGAGACCCTTCGACTTCGCGCCTTCGGCGCGTAGCCTGTCCTGAGCGCAGTCGAAGGGCTCAGGGCGAACGGTGTCATGGTTTGCCACAGTGACGCACATTGTCACGCCACCGCCCGAATCGCCTCGCCTACCGCATTGAACATGCTGTCGAGCTCGGCAGGCGTAGTTATCACCGGCGGCGCCATCGCGATGATGTCGCCGGTGAAGCGCAGCAGCATGCCGCGCTTCAAGCCTTCCTCGAATACTTTCAGTCCGCGCAGACCGACCTGGCCCGGCAGCGACGAGAGCTCGATCGCCGCGGCGCCGCCGCAGTTGCGGATGTCGATGACGTTCGGTTCGCCGCGCAGCGCGTGCGCGCCGGCTTCGATCCGCCGGGCGAGTTCGACGAAGCGCCTGGGCACGTCGTCCTCATGCAGGATGTCGAGCGTCGCGTTGGCCGCGGCGACGGCGAGCGGATGCGCCGAATAGGTATAACCGTGGAAGAATTCGACCGCGTACTCGGGACCCTGCATGAACGCATCGTAGATGCCCTGGCGCGCGATCACGCCACCCATCGGCACGGTGCCGTTGTTCACGCACTTGGCGAACGTGATCAGGTCGGGCGTGACGCCGAATGCCTGCGCGCCGAACCAGTCGCCCATGCGGCCGAAGCCGCAGATGACCTCGTCGAAGATCAGCAGGATGCCGTGCTTGTCGCAGATCTCGCGCAGGCGCTGCAGGTAACCCTGCGGCGGCACGACGACACCGGTGGAGCCCTGCATCGGTTCGACGATGACCGCGGCAATCGTCGAGGCATCGTGCAATGCCACGATTCTTTCGAGGTCGTCGGCCAGGTGCGCGCCCCATGCCGGCTGGCCTTTCGAGAACGCCATCTCCTTGAGGTTGTGCGTATGCGGCAGGTGATCGACGCCGGGAATCATCGCCGCCGCGAACATCTTGCGGTTCGGCACCATGCCGCCGACCGAGATGCCGCCGAAGCCGACGCCGT
>DASSGP010000032.1:0-3818 GCA_035693405.1 Rudaea sp.
GCTTCCGGCTCGCCGAAATAGCGCAGGAACTCGGACTTGGGATCGAGCACCATGACGTCGCCGCTCTTGAACGCCTCGCGATAGGCGGCCAGGCTGCGGTAGAACGCGTAGAACTCCGGGTCCTTCGAATAGGCCGCGGCGTAGATCTCGGCGGCCTTGGCGTCGCCTTCGCCGCGCGCCTGCTGCGCGTCGCGCTCGGCTTCGGCCTTGAGCACCTGCACCTGGCGGTCGGCATCGGCGGTGATCTTGGCCGCCGCTTCGCGGCCGTTCGAACGCTGCTCGTTGGCCAGCCGGGTGCGCTCGGCGCGCATGCGGTCGTAGACCGAATTGACGACTTCGTCGGGGAATTCGATGCGCTTGATGCGCACGTCGACGATCTTGATGCCGAGCGTCTCCTCAGTGCCCTTGTTCGCCTGCTCGATGACTTTCTCGGTGATGTCGGAACGCGCGCTGGCGATAAGTTCGTTCAACGGCCGCGAGTTGAACTCGAAACGCAGCGAGTTCTTGATGATCGAACCGAGCCGCTGGTTGGCGAGCAGCTGAAATTCATCGGCACCGAACGAGCGGTAATAGGCCGCGCCGTTCTCGATTTTCCACTTTACGTAGAAATCCACATTGACCGCTTTCTTCTCGGACGTGAAGTAGCGCTCAGGCTGAGCATCGAGATTGAGGATGCGGCGGTCATAGCGGACGACCTGCTGCACGATCGGCATCTTGAAGTGCAGGCCGGGATTGTAGTCGGACGTGTCCTTGGCGTCGGCGCCTTCGATGCGGCCGAATTGCAGCAGCAAGGCGCTCTGGCCCTCTTTCACGATGAAGGCCGAATTCGCCAGCAACACGACGACGATCAAGGCAATGATTGGCGGCAGCAGTTTCATTGGCCACCCCGATTGGTCCGTGCCGGCGCGCGCTGCTCGGCCTCGCCTGCTGCAGCGGCTGCGGCCGCCGCGGTCGAGGCGGCTTCACCCGCCTGGGTCTTCAGCTTGTCGAGCGGCAGGTAGAGCATGTTTCTTCCTCCACTCTGGTCGACGACCTTCAGGGTCGTGGAAAGCAGGCTCTGCATCGTTTCGAGGTACAGACGTTTGCGGGTGATGTCGGGCGCCGCGCGATACTGCGCGTCAATCAGCGTAAAGCGCTGGGCGTCGCCGGTCGCGGCGGCGATCTGCACGGCCTTGTAGCCTTCTGCCCCGGCCCGGATGCGCGCGGCTTCGCCGCGCGCCAGCGGCACTTCGCGAGACAGGTAGGCCGCGGCGTCGTTGATGAACTGCTGCTGGTTGTTACCGGCGTTGTTGGCGTCGTCGAACGCCTCCTTGACCTCCGGTGGCGGCAGGATCTTCTGGAAGTTCACTGCCTTGACGAGCAGGCCGACGCCGTAGGCGTCGAGCGTCTGCTGCAGCAGCTTTTCGGTTTCGCTCGCGGTTTCGGCGCCCTGGCCGGACAGGATCGTGTCCATCGGGCTGCTGCCGATGACCTGGCGCACCGCGCTCTCGGCGGCCTGCTTCAGCGTTTCGTCGGGCTGGTTGGCCGAGAACAGGTACTTGCGCGCGTCGGCGCGCGTGTATTGCACGTTGAAATCGATCACGACGATGTTTTCGTCCTTGGTCAGCATGCGCACTTCGTCCGACACCGACTGCACACTCGTCGCCTCGACCGTAATCACTTCCTCGATCGGCGACGGCCACTTCAGGTTCAGGCCGTTGTTCATGATGCGGTTGAACTGGCCGAAGCGCAGCACGACACCGATCTGGCGCGCGTCGACCATCTTGAAGCTGCCGAACGCGATCCAGAGCGCGATCAACGCGAGAACCGCGATCAGGAATCCGCCGGAATGCGACGAACCGCCGCCGCCACCGCCATTGCCGCCGCCCCCACCGAACACGCGGCGCAGGCCCTCCCGCCCGCGGCGCAGCAGGTCATTGATATCCGGGGAGTCCTGTCTGCCCTTCCACGGATCGCGCTTGCCGGGTTCGTTCCAAGCCATGAAAACTTTCCTCATCAAGGTGAAGCGCACTCACCGCACTTCGTATGAAAGCGCCAATCGCGCTCCGGATTCAGTCCGTCAATGTTCCCACACACCGTCGCATTTTTCGCGCATGTGGCGCCGAACGAGGGATGCCAGCAGTCGCACGGCCGACTGAAGACCGGCCGAATTGTACTGGCAATCATCGAGTTGTCTAAGATCGGGTTGTCTAAGATCGGGTTGGCGAAGGGGGTGGTGAGGTCAGGAAACCAGACCAGCCGGCTGCTCTTGCGCGAACTGCGACCGCAGCCACTCGCCTTCGCCACCGGGCAGGCCGAACAGCGGTTCGATCAGGGCACGCGGCGCGTCGATTTCGAGTTCCCAGCCGGTCTGTGCCTCGCGCTCGCTCGCGACCAGGCCCGACGCAAAAAGGCGCGCGCGCAGGCGGCCGGCGGAATCGGGCACTTGCAGCCAGCAGTGCACGCGGTCGTGCTGAAGCGCGCGCGTGATCGCCTCGCGCAACAAATCCAGCCCTGCCCCGGTCGCGGCCGAGAGCCAGACGCGCTGCACGCGGCCGCCATCGATGCTGTCGAGTCGGGCCAATGCCGGTGCCGACGTACCGTCGGCATTGGCGTTCAACCTGTCAATCTTGTTGTAGACCAGGATCTGCGGCACATCGCTCGCGCCGATCTCCTCGAGCACGCGCTGGACGTCCTCGCTGCGCTCTTCGGATTCCGCCGCCGAGGCGTCGACGACATGCAGCAGCAGATCCGCATCACGCGTTTCTGCGAGCGTGGATTTGAATGCGGCGACCAGATCGTGCGGCAGGTCGCGGATGAAGCCAACCGTGTCAGCCAGCACGAAGGTGCCGCAGGCCAGACCGTCAATGCGGCGCAGAGTCGGGTCGAGCGTCGCGAACAGCTGGTCGGCCGTGTAGACGCCGGCCCCGGTGATCGCATTGAACAAAGTCGACTTGCCGGCGTTCGTGTAGCCGACCAGCGACACGAGCGGCAATGGTTTGCGTTGGCGCGCGCGGCGCGCCGTCGTGCGCTGGACCGCTACTTTTTCCAGGCGCTGGGTCAGCTGCTTTACGCGCTGCGCGAGCAGGCGGCGATCCAGTTCGAGCTGGGTTTCGCCGGGACCGCGCAAGCCGATCGAGCCGCCGCGCTGGCGTTCAAGGTGAGTCCAGCCGCGCACGAGACGCGTGGCCATGTGCTTGCATTGCGCCAGCTCGACCTGCAGTTTGCCTTCGTGCGAACGCGCGCGCTGGGCGAAGATATCGAGAATCAGGCCGGTGCGATCGACGACGCGGCACTCGGTGTGCTTTTCGAGGTTGCGCTCCTGGACCGGGCTGAGCGCATGGTTGACGAGGATCAGGTCGGCGCCGGACGACTCGCGGCTGGCCTTGAGCTCGTCGGCCTTGCCGGTGCCGATGAAAAATTTCGGATTCGGCCGCTCGACGCGAGCGGCCAGCGTTCCGACCACGGTTGCTCCGGCAGAGCGCGCGAGCTCGGCGAATTCGCCCAAGGCGCCAGGATCGTCCGCGCCCGCCCGCTGCGGCTGCACGAGCAGCGCACGTTCACCCTTGCGTGATCGTTCGAACAGTTCTTTCAACCTTCGGCGGTTTCGCCGTGCGGTGCAGCACCGGCCTCGGCGCCCTCATTGCCGATGCGCACGTTGCGGCTCGGCACGATCGTCGAGATGGCATGCTTGTAGACCATCTGGCTGACCGTGTTGCGGAGCAGGACCACGAACTGGTCGAACGACTCGACCGTGCCCTGCAATTTGATGCCGTTGACCAGGTAGATCGATACGGGAACGCGCTCGCGGCGCAATGCATTCAAGAAGGGGTCTTGCA
>DASSGP010000033.1:0-16374 GCA_035693405.1 Rudaea sp.
GCGACTGCCGCTGGTCTGGATCGTGCCGCTGGTGGCGGCGCTGATCGGCGGCTGGGTCGCCGTGCACGCGATCCTCGATCGCGGGCCCACGATCAGCATCTCGTTTGCCGATGCCGAAGGCATCGAGGCCGGGAAGACGAAGATCAGATACAAGAGCGTCGATGCCGGTCTGGTCCGCGAAGTCACGCTCGCACCCGACCACCACACGGTGAACCTGACGGTCGACATGGAGAAGTTCGCCAAACCGCTGCTCGTGCGCGGCACGCGGTTCTGGATCGTCCGTCCGCGACTCGGGGCAGGCGGCGTCTCCGGTCTGGGCACCCTGTTCTCAGGCGCGTACATCGGCATGGATCTCGGCGACAGCACGGACGTTGCCCGCGAGTTCGTCGGGCTCGAGTCCCCGCCGGTCGTTACCGACACGATGAAGGGAAAGCACTACACCCTGCATGCGCACGATGTCGGCTCGCTCGGTGTCGGCGCGCCCGCGTACTTTCGCCGCATACAGGTTGGGGAAATCAGCGCGTTGTCCCTGGATCCTGACGGCCACGGTGTCACGTTGAACCTTTTCGTCGATTCGCCTTACGACCGATTCGTGACCGACGACACGCGCTTCTGGCATGCGAGCGGCGTGGACGTAGCGCTCGATGCGAGCGGTTTGCGCGTCGAGACCGAATCGCTCAGCGCGATTCTGGCGGGCGGCATTGCTTTCGAGGCCCCGGCCGGGTCGACCGCAACATCTCCGACGCCACCGGGGTCTGAATTTCACCTGGCATCCGATCGTGCCGCAGCAATGAAGTCGGTGGATCGCGTCGTCGAAACCTATGTGCTGACATTCGACGAATCCCTGCGCGGCCTCTCGCCGGGCGCCGCGGTCAACTTCCATGGCGTCGACATCGGCGAGGTGACCGCTATCAACGTCGATTACGACGCAACGGCGAAGAAATTCCTGTTTCCGGTCTCCATCAATGTTTATCCCGAACGAATTCGCTCGCGTTATCTCGAGGGCGCGGTGCGACCGGAGCGCAAGGCGCATGCGCTCGTCGCGAGCATGATCGAGCAGGGAATTCGCGCCCAGTTGCGCACCGGCAGCCTGCTGACCGGACAGCTCTACATCGCCATCGACTTCTTCCCCAACGTGACGAAAGTCGTTCCACAACCCGAGTTGACGCCGATGCCGATCCCGACGATTCCGGGCGATCTGGAGGAACTCCAGAACACGGTCGTCCACATCGCCCACAAGCTCGATCAACTCCCGCTGGATCGCATCGGCAACGATCTCGACACGGCCTTGGTAACCCTGTCAGGCGCCTTGAAGAGTTTCGACCACCTGGTCGGCGACGTGGACTCGAAAGTCGCGCCAGAAGCGCGCGCCGCGTTCGCTCAAGCGACTGTGACCTTGGCACAGACCCAGCAGGCCATTGCACCAGACGCCACTTTGCAGAACGACCTGCACAACACGCTCAGCAGCGTGGGTCGCGCGGCCGATTCGGTCAGGGTCTTGGCCGACTATCTCGAGAAGCATCCCGAGTCGCTTGTCCGCGGCAAGACGAAGGACAAATGAGCATGCAAAGCCCGTTTCGCCATTTCATCGTCGCGCTTCCGTCATTGGCCGCTGTTGCCTGCGCTTCCGCACCGGAGCATTTGTATACATTGGAGACGGCGTATCCGCGCCCCGCTGCACGCGCCGTGGATGCAGCAGTGGTCGTCGTCGGCCCGATCAGCGTCCCGGAACTCATCGACCGTCCACAGCTGGTCGTGCACGACGGTGACTACACCATCGTGATCAGCGAACAGGAGCGCTGGGCCGCGCCGCTCAAGGAATCGTTGCCTCGCGTGCTCGCCGCGGAACTCGACAAGCAGTCGCAACACATGCGCTTTCTCGCTGCCTCGAGCGTGCCGGTTGCCACGCCGAGCGCCCATCTCGTCATCGACATCACGAGCCTGGACATCAGTCGCGACCGCGGAGTGACCGTCCTGGCTCAATGGGCCTATCGACCGCTCACGAACAGCACAAAACCCATCGAGCGCGTATCCGAAGTGCACACCGATGTAACCGCGCCCGGCTATGCGGGCTTCGCAGAGGGTGTGCGGCGAGCAACCGTGGCGCTCGCGGACAGCATTGCCGCCGAGCTGCCAGCGTCGATATCAACCGATCGCTTGTAACGCGGTAGTGCCGCGGTCTGGATATGCTGTCGAGAACAGCCGCAATTTCGACCGGCATCGCAGCTTGGGCATTCGCCGACTGGCCACGGTTGTCACGGGTTGCAATGGCGCGGCCGCTCTCATCCGTGGTGCGTGTGAGCGCGAAATTCAGAGCTTCGAGCCGCCGTCGACGCGCACTGTGTCGCCAGTGATCCAGCGCGCCTCCTCGGAAGAGAGGAAGGCCACTACGCACTTGTGTTCACCACAATGCGCCGCACGGTCATGTAGACGCCTTGACCTACTCCGTCGCGCGAAGCTTGCGCACGTCGTCGGCCGTAAGCGACGACGCCTTTGCACCGAAGCGCGCCGTGACGTAGTTGGCGACCGCGGCAATCTCCCGGTCGTCATAGGCGGCGCCGAATGCCGGCATGGCAAGCGTGCTGTCGCCGGGTTGGCGCTTGGAGCCCGCCAGCACGATCTGCGCAACGTTGGCGGCAGTCGGATCATTGACCGCGCGGCTTCCGGTCAACGTTGCGCGCGAATCCAGCGGACTGACGCCGGTCCAGGCATGGCAACTTGCGCAGGCGCCTTCGAAGATTTGCTTGCCGCGCGCATCGATCCCGGCGGCGATGCCCTGCTTCGGGTTGCCGGGAGCGGGCTCGGTTTTCGGCGCGGGCATATCCGATGTCACGATCGCCGGCACGCTGCGCAGGTACGTCACAATGGCGCGAATATCGCTTGGCGACAGTTTTTCGAAACTCAAATCCACCGCCTCTGCCATCGGTCCGGAGGCCGTGCCACGGCCCTTCGCATGACCCGTCGACAAATACTCGGCGAGTTCGGCCTCGTTCCACTTACCCACTCCTGTGGTCGAATCCGCCGTGATGTTGTATGCGCGCCAACCCCCGACAACCGCACCGGCGAACTTGTTGCTGTTGTCGAGCGCCTGCATCAGGTTGCGCGGCGTGTGGCAATCTCCACAATGCGCCAACGCCTCGGCAAGATACGCGCCGCGGTTCCATTCCGGACTGCGCTCGGCCACCGGCTGGAAGCGCTGCTTCGCGTTGAACAGACCCGACCAGAAGACCATCAGCCACCGCTGGTTGTACGGAAAGCTCAGGTTAGCTGAAGGCGTCGCGTTGCGCACCGGCGCCAGCGAGAACAAGTACGCCTTGATCGCCAACGCATCCTCGTCGGTGATATACGTGTACGCGGCGTATGGAAATGCCGGATAAAGCCTCTCCCCTTCCCGATCGATGCCTTCGTGGACAGCTTTGAGAAAATCCGCGTCGCTCCACGCACCGATGCCGGTTTCCTTGTCGGGCGTGATGTTCGGCGAATACAGCGTACCGAACGGCGTCTTGAAGGCCAGGCCGCCGGCATACGGCTTGCCACCCGGCGCGGTGTGGCACGCCCGGCAATCGGCAGCCTCGGTCAGATAGCGTCCGCGCGCGATGTTGTCCTTTTCATTGAAATCCGCGGGCACGCCGGTCGGGTGACCGCTGTAGGCGCCCAATGCGACCGCCTTGCCGGCAGCGAAAGCCATCGGTCCGGGACGCGTCGCATACCAACCGAGCACGATCAGTCCGATCACGGCGATGACGGCGACAACCGCACCGATGCGCTTGAACAAGGAGGGCGATTTTTTCATGTGGATTTCCTCCCGGCCAGCGCGGCGCGATCGATCGGCAAGCGACGCAGGCGAACACCGGTCGCTGCGTAGATCGCATTGCCAAGCGCGGGCGGTCCTGCGGTGGTTCCGGTCTCGCCAATGCCGCCGGGCGCTTCGCCGCTCTGGATCAGATGCACCTCGATGTTCGGCACCTGGTCGATGCGCAGCATTCTATAATCGTGGAAATTGCTCTGTTGTACACGACCCTTGTCGATCGTGATCTCGCCGTACAGCGCTGCGGTCAGGCCGAAAATCAAGCCGCCCTGCAATTGCGCCACCACCGTGTCGGGATTGACAACGATGCCTGTATCGACCGCGGAAACGATCTTCTTCAGCTTGACGTCTCCGTATTCATCGACTTCCACCTCGATGACCGTGGCGATGAAACTGCCGAATGAGGTCTGCGCGGCGATGCCGCGTCCGCTGCGCGTCGGCAACGGGCTTCCCCAGCCGGCCTTGCTCGCCGCCAGATCGATTGCGGCGAGCAATCGCGGAGTCTTGCCGAGCATTTCGCGGCGGAATGCGACCGGATCCTTGCCGGCTTTCTTCGCCAGTTCGTCGATGAAGCTCTCGATCGCGAACACGTTGTTGTTCGGCCCGACACCACGCCAGAATCCGGTCGGCACGGCGGGCGGCTCGTCGCGCATGTATTCGACGCGCAGATTCGGGATCTCATACGGGATATCGGCAGCACTGTCGATCGAATCGATATCGATGCCTTTCTGAAATGCCGGCGGCAGCCAGCGCGCGATGATCGACGAGCCGGTAATCCGATGGGTCCACGCGCCAATCTTGCCGTTGCTCATGCTCGCGGAAAGGACGTCGCGATAAACCGGCCGATAGATATCGTGCTGGATGTCTTCCTCGCGGCTCCACACGACCTTGACGGGTCCGTCGACCTTTTGGGCAATGCGCACGGCTTTGTCGACCATGTCGACTTCGAGCCGGCGACCGAAGCCGCCGCCGATCAGATGGTTGTGCACCGTGACTTTTTCCAGCGGCAACCCGGTTACCTTGGCCGCGGTCGCTTGCGCTCGCGTCAGCACCTGGATGCCGATCCACACTTCGCACGAATCCGGCCGCACGTGCACGGTGCAATTCATCGGCTCCATCGTCGCGTGCGCGAGAAACGGCAATTCGTACGCCGCGTCGATGCGCTCGCCCTGACCGAGCGCTTTGGCCGCGTCACCTGCGGTCTTGGCTACGACGCCGCTTTTCTCGCTCGCCGCGCGGACCTGTTTCCAGACAGCGTCGGAATTGACCTGTGCATTCGGACCTTCATCCCAGGTGATGTCGAGCGCGGCCAGGCCCTGTTTCGCCGCCCACATGTGATCGCCGACGACCGCGACGAAATCCTCGAGCACGAGGACCTGGCGCACGCCAGGAATCTGTTTTGCCTTTGTGTCGTCGACGTGTCCGACTTTGCCGCCGAACACCGGAGACGCCGCCAGCGTGGCGAACTTCACGCCGTCAGGCATGACATCGATGCCGTAGACGACCTTGCCGTTGACCTTGTCCGGTGTGTCGAGCCGCGGCAGCGGCTTGCCGATGATCTTGAAATCGGCGGGTGCCTTGAGCGACGGGTCCTTCGGCGGCGTGGCGTTGCTCGCATCGCCAAGCAACGCGGCGTAGGCGAGCTTGCGGCCGCTTGCGGTGTGGATCACCTCGCCGTTTTCGGCGCGACAGTCCTTGGCATCGGCGCTCCAGCGGCGCGCGGCTGCCTCGACCAGGATCGTGCGCACGCCCGCAGCGGCTTTGCGCAACGGCATCCAGAACGCGCGGATCGAGTTCGAGTTGCCGGTGACCTGGATTCCGAAGGTCGGATTGCCGTAGAGCTTGTCGTCCGGCGGCGCCGCTTCGAGTCGCACCGATTCCCAGGCCACGTCGAGTTCTTCGGCGAGGATCATGCCGACGGCGGTGTACACGCCCTGGCCCATTTCGACTTGCGGCATGATCAACGTGACGATGCCTTGCGTATCGATACGGATGAACGCGTTCGGTGCGAACGCAACGCGCGCCTGCGTGCCGGACGGGGCGGCCACTGGCAGGCGAAAGCCGAGCAACAACGCGCCGCCGGCCGCCAGGCTCGTCTGCAGGAATGCCCGCCGCGAGGCCGATGTCGCGACAACCGGGCCAGTCGTTACTTCAGTCATGATCCAGACTCCGCCGTGGCGAGAAAAGCTTGGGTTTTGGCCGCAAAAGCTTAGGCTTTTGCCGCCTCTTTGATCGCTTCGCGAATGCGCACGTAGGTGCCACAGCGACAGATGTTCCCCGCCATCGCCGCATCGATGTCGGCGTCGTCGGGGCTCGGTGTCGTCGCCAACAGCGCCGCCGCCGACATGATCTGTCCGGACTGGCAATAGCCGCACTGAACGACTTCCAGATCGAGCCATGCCTTTTGCACTTTCGCGCCAGCGGCGGTGCTGCCCACCGCTTCGATCGTCGTGACCTGGCGTTCGCCGATGGATCCCACGGGCAGCAGGCACGAACGGACCGGTGCTCCATCCACGTGAACCGTGCAAGCGCCGCATTGCGCGATGCCGCATCCGAATTTCGTACCGGTCAGCCCGAGCACATCACGCAGAACCCAGAGCAAAGGCATGTCGGCCGGTACATCGATGCTGCGCGATTGGCCGTTGATAGTCAGTGTGATCATATGCAGACCTCGCTACCGGAAGCACGGTGAAATCGGCGCCTGACGCTGCGGCCACCAGTACCGCTCGTCGAACGATTGTAACGCCATTGATCGGCAAGACTAGCCTGGGCGCGGCGTAGCACAACGGCCTGGTCATCGTGCGGTCACCTGGAGTCTATCTAGCTGATTCCACTCGCCCCATCCCCCAAATGAGGGAGCTCATTTATGGCCGCGCCCGTTCGCCATACAGTTGAGTCCGTTTCATCATCTGCTCATGCGGCAGAGCGAACCGCGTAGCGTTCCGCCGGCGTGCTTCGCGACAGGTTCGGGCCGAGCGCAGCGCGCGCAGACTGAAACGCATTCCAGTCAGCCAATTCCGGTAGCGACGGCAGCGTGGCCAGTTCGCCTTGATCGAGGCCGGCCAGCGCTGCATCGACCAGATTGTCGACACTCATCACGAAGTCCTGCGGCAGATTCTCGACCGGGTAACCGGCAACGTCCCAGAACTCGGTGCGCGTCGCTCCGGGCAGCACGGCCTGAACACGTACGCCCTTTGCCGCAAGCTCATGATGCAGCGACTGGCTGAATGCAAGCACGAACGCCTTGGTGCCGCCATAGACGCCATTCAGGACTTCCGGCGCCACGGCGACAATCGACGAAATGTTGATGATCGTTCCGCCACCGCGGGCGACGAACTTCGGCGCAATCGCGTACGTCAGTCGCGTCAGCGCGGTGACGTTCAACTCGATCATTGCTTCCATCTTGTCGGCATCGGAAGCGAGCAACGGCGCAGCGCCGCCAATGCCGGCGTTGTTGACCAGCATCTTTATGCTCGAATCAGTACGCAGGATGTCTTCGATGCGGCGCACGTCGGTCTTGTCGCCGAGATCGGCAGCGACAACCTCGATCGATCGGCCAGTCGCACTGGTCAAACGCTTGGCAAGTTGATCGAGGCGGTCGCGGTTGCGTGCAACGAGGATGAGGTCATAGCCGCGCCGGGCGAGCCGATCGGCATAGGCGGCACCGATGCCGGAAGACGCGCCAGTGATGAGAGCTGTGCCTTTGTGTGTCGTGTTGTTCATGAGATTTCTCCGTTGGAGGCCGACCCGATGCCGGTCTGCATGGAGGGCAGATTAGGGGTATGATCCCCATGTCTGCAATGTCATATATGCAACCTTTTAGGACACACCATGCTGTGTATCGGAATCGTGCTGTATCCCGGCTTTCAAGTGCTGAATCTGGCCGTAACCACCGTATTCGAAGTGACCAACATCGTTTCCCGAAAGACCGTCTACAAGGTTGCGCTGCTGTCCGAGCACGGCGGTCCTGTGGCGAGTTCGGCGGGGTTTTCGGTGGAGACACAGCCGTTCGACAAGCGCCGCTTCGATACGGTGCTCGTGGTTGGCGACAACGAAGTGATCGAGCCACCGGCGGCTCTGATTGCTTTCCTGCAGCGCGCGGCGAAATCGACCCGACGCATCGGCGCAACCTGCACGGGCGCGTTCAACCTCGCGCGGGCTGGCTTGCTCGACGGCCGCCGAGCCACCACGCATTGGCTTTTTGCGGCCAAGTTCAGGCGTACTTACCCAAACGTAAAACTGGAAGAAGACCGCATCTTCATCATTGACGGTCCGGTATGGACGTCGGCCGGCATGACGGCTTGCATCGATCTTGCGCTCGCGCTTGTCGAAAAAGACATGGGTGGCGAGGTCGCGCGCGAGGTGGCGAAAAAACTCGTCGTCTATCACCGCCGCGCCGGCGGACAATCGCAGTTTTCGGCGTTGCTCGAATTGGAGCCACGCTCCGACCGCATCCAGACGTCCCTCGTCTATGCGAAAGAGCACCTGCATGCCGACTTGTCGGTCGAACAACTCGCCGGCGCTGCCCATCTGAGTCCGCGTCAGTTCAGCCGCGCGTTCCGGGCCGAGACGGGACAATCGCCGGCAAAGGCAGTCGAAAACCTCCGGCTCGAAGCCGCGCGGCTGATGCTCGAATCCGGCCGCCATCCGATCGATGTGATCGCGCGCGATACCGGCTTTGGCGATCGCGAGCGGATGCGCAGATCGTTCTTGCGCGCGTTCGGCCAGCCGCCGCAAGCGATCCGGCGTGCGGCGCGCGTCGGTAGTTGACGGACACAGTTTCTCGAAGTTGCGCCGCCACCGCCTCACGTACGGCGGCGGCGGAGAGCAGATCGACGTCGTCATTCCGACCGTTTGCGCCGGGACAGCCACGCCCCCAATTGGGGGGATTCGCTGGACCACTGTTCCAGGAAGAATCCGCGACTGTGGGTTATGCCGCTTATCGGGACGACTCGCAAAGGCGTGATCCGCCGACGCAAAGAGACGACAGGCTGCGGGATCGATGAAGTTTCACGATCGCGGCTGTTGATGGAGCCAACACCACTGGCAGAACGAATCGTTTCACATTTATTTTTTCAGGAGAGCACATGACTACCGTCGCAGAACGCATCGTCGAGACGCTGGAGGCCGCGAACCTGCGGCGCATCTATGGACTGGTAGGCGATTCACTCAATGGCATCACCGAGGCGCTGCGAACCCGAAAGAAGATTCAGTGGATCCCGGTGCGACACGAAGAAGTGGCTGCGTTCGCGGCCGGAGCGGATGCACAAGTCACGCAAGAGCTCGCGGTGTGCGCAGGAAGCTGCGGCCCCGGCAATCTTCATCTCATCAACGGCTTGTTCGACTGTCATCGCAATCGAGTGCCGGTCGTGGCGATTGCGGCACACGTTCCAAGTACGGAAATCGGTTCGAGCTATTTTCAGGAAACCCATCCGCAAACGCTGTTCAAGGAATGCAGTCACTATGTGGAGCTGATTTCGGACCCCGCGCACGTGCCGCGCATCGTGGAAACGGCTATCCGCGAAGCCATTTCCAAGCAGGGCGTATCTGTCATCGTCATCTCGGGCGACGTGGCGCTGAAGGAGGCCGTCGGTCCGACGCCGACAGCATCCCCCGTGCCGCGCCTGCCTCGTGTCTGTGCGGACGCGAAGGACGTCGACGAACTCGTCAGCCTCTTGGACCAGAGCGTCCGAACCACGATTTTCTGCGGCGCCGGGTGCGCCGGTGCACACGACTCTGTCGTGGCTTTGGCGGCAAAACTCAAGGCTCCGATCGTGCATGCGCTGCGCGGCAAGGAGCACGTCGAGTGGGACAACCCCTACGACGTCGGCATGACCGGCCTGATCGGCTTCTCGTCCGGTTACCACGCGATGGAGGCCTGCGACACTCTGCTGATGCTCGGGACCGATTTCCCCTATCGGCAGTTCTTTCCATCGAAGGCGCGCATCGCCCAAATCGACGTACGCGGCGAGAATCTGGGACGCCGCTGCCGTTTGGACTTGGGCGTCATTGCCGATGTCCGCGAGATCCTGCCGACCCTGGTCCAGCGCGTCGCTCACAAACACGACGACTCACATCTCGCGCGCGCTGTTCGCCACTATCAATCAGCACGGCAGGGATTGGACCGTTTGGTCAACGAGAAATCCACGCATCGTCCGATCCACCCGCAATTGCTCGCAAAGGTGATCAGCGACGTGGCTGAAGAGGACGCGATCTTTACCTGCGACGTCGGCGAGCCGACGTGCTGGGCGGCACGCTACGTGAAGATGAACGGAAAGCGCCGCCTGCTCGGGTCGTTCCTGCACGGATCGATGGCGAACGCGATGCCGCAAGCGATCGGCGCGCAGTTCGCTTTTCCGGAGCGTCAGGTCATTTCGATGTCGGGCGACGGCGGCTTCAGCATGCTGATGGGGGACATCTTGTCCATTCGCGAACATCGACTTCCCATCAAGATCGTCATTTTCAACAACGGACTACTCGGATTCGTGGATATCGAAATGAAGGCGGCCGGATTCCTTCCGGCCGGTACGCGTCTGGACAACCCCAACTTTGCCGAGCTCGCGAGCTCGATGGGCATCAAGGGCATCCGCATCGAAGATCCGCAAAGCCTTCGCGCCGGGATCGCCGAGGCCTTTTCGCATCCCGGTCCGGCCGTCGTCGATGTGGTGACCGATCGTCAGGAACTGGTCATGCCGCCAACAATCAAGCTGGAGCACGCCAAGGGCTTCAGCGTATGGATGATGAAAGCCGTGCTGAACGGCCAAGCCAATGAAATCGTCGACGTCGCGCAGACGGCGTTCGACAGGTGAGCCGCGCCACAAATCCAAGGAGACTATGCTTGCAAGGCGTCCTCCACGTTCAGTGGCGCCAGTACTATCACGATACGTCGATCAGCAACCCGCGCATCGAGTCGCCTACGTGGCGTTGGACGCAGTACCAAAGCGCGCCCCTGGTCGTTTCGCCAGGCGACGTCTTGCTGAAGGACATGACGGGCGTTTTTGCGCCGGCCTACAACATAGCTTGCAATTAAATAGCGCGCTATGTACTATGCGTCCAATGCACAAGATCCAATCCAGGAAGGCAAAGAAGCACGCTCCGGACCTGCAACGGCTCGACCAGCAACTGTGTTTCGCCATCTACTCGACGATGCTGGGGTTGAACAAGGTCTACCGTCCGCTGCTCAAGGATTTCGGGCTCACTTATCCGCAGTACCTCGTGATGCTGGTGCTCTGGGAGAAGGACGGGCAGATCGTTTCCGAGATCGGCGAGCGGCTGTATCTGGATTCGGCCACGCTCACGCCGCTGCTGAAGCGGTTGGAGGCGCAAGGCCTGCTGTCGCGTCGCCGCGCAGCGAGCGACGAGCGGCAAGTCGTCATCTCGCTGACCGCTGCAGGCCGCGATCTCAAGGCACGGGCGAGGAACGTGCCCCTTTGCGTCGCCGCGGCGGTAGAAAGCTCGCCGACGGGGATCGAGGAGTTGCGAACGCAGCTTACCCGTCTACGCGCCACGTTGCTGAAAAACGCCGGCTGAGTTCCCCGCAACTCAATGATTACCCGTCAGTCAAATATCATGCATGGATATTATATATAGCGCACGATTTAATAGTTTACGATAGACATCTGACCGCGCGGCGCGCGGCAGCTTCATTCCCGCAACCTTCAACCACAACCCAGGAGTCCACCATGTCCATCCAGAAAGTTCTCTATCGCGCCGGCGCCACCGCCACGGGCGGCCGTGACGGCCGATCGGTTTCCGACGACCGCAAGCTCGATGTGCGTCTGGCCACGCCGCGCGAACTCGGCGGCGCCGGCGGCGAGGGCACGAATCCCGAACAACTCTTCGCCGCGGGCTACAGTGCCTGCTTCCTCAGCGCCATGAAGTTCGTCGCCAACCGCGACAAGCTGTCCATTCCGGCGGATGTCAGCGTGCACGGCGCCGTCGGCATCGGCCCCATCGCAGATGGCTTCGGCATCGAGGTCGATCTCGAAATCCGTCTGCCTGGCCTCGATCGCGCTGCAGCCGAAACGCTGGTCGAACGCGCTCACATCGCGTGCCCGTATTCCAACGCCACGCGCAACAACATCGACGTGCGCCTGACGATCGTCTGACGGCTGCGATCAATCCACCATTCAACTACCCACAGGAACTATCGTGAATAACCGTATCTCAAGAGTCGCCGCTGCAGTCCTGATCGTCGCAGCAACATCCACGTCGATGGCTGCGGACGCCGGCGGATCCGGCGTGGAACGCCACGTCCAATCTTTCCTCGAAACGCTTGCCAAGAGCGGCGGTCAGCCAATCGAGACCCTGGCGCCTGTCGATGCGCGCCAGGTATTGATCGATGTGCAGAAGGACACGCCTCTGCCGCCTGCCGACGTCAGCGAGAAGACGATTGCTGCGAACGGCCAGCCGCTGAAACTCACGATCGTGCGGCCGAAGGGCGCCAAGGGCGTCCTGCCTGGCTTCATGTTCTTCCACGGCGGCGGCTGGATCCTCGGCAGCTATCAGGACCACGAGCGCTTCGTACGCGACTTGGTCGTCGATTCCGGTCAGGAAGCGATCTTCGTCAACTACTCGCCTTCACCCGAAGCCCATTACCCGACGGCGATAAATCAAGCCTATGCGGCGACAAAGTGGGTGTCCGAGCACGGTGAGCAGATCGGTGTGAACGGCAAGAACCTGGCTGTTGTCGGCAACAGCGTCGGCGGCAACATGGCGGCGGTCGTCGCGCTGAAGGCCAAGGAAAACGGCAATCCGCACCTGCGCGCGCAGATCCTGTTCTGGCCGGTGACGAACGCCAGCTTCGAGAATGCGTCTTACGATCAGTTCGCCAATGGCTACTTCCTGTCGAAAGGCATGATGAAGTGGTTCTGGGACGCGTACACCACCGATCCGAAGGAGCGCGCGGAGATTTACGCCTCGCCGTTACTGGCCAGCACCGAGCAACTCAAGGGTCTGCCGCCAGCGTTGATCGAGACGGCAGGTGATGACGTGCTGCGCGACGAAGGCGAAGCCTACGCCAACAAGCTCGATGCAGCCGGCGTTGATGTGGTCGCGGTCCGCTACACGCAGATGATCCACGACTATGGCCTGTTGAACGCGTTGGCGCAGGTGCCTGCTGTCCGCGCTGGCCTGCATCAGGCGAGCGAGGAACTCAAGCGCAGCCTGCAACACTGATCCGATAGCGTGTTGAGCAGGGCGACGAGCCCTCGAGGCGCGGGCGCGCAATGCGTTCGCGCCTTACTGGGCTTTCAGGCCCGGAGGAAAATTGGGACGGTGTACCCAGCCTTCGCGGTCAGTAACGGAACGCCACCATGAAGGACACGTCCTGGGTATGCCCTAACGGGAGATCCTCGGAAACGCCGAGCAAGAGTTCGGAATGCTCGCCAACAGGTCGCGCAACACCGATAGTAAAGATGCCTGCGAAGCCGAGGAACTGCGGCACGCGCTGATACAGCGAAGTGTGTACGTCGTACTGCATGATCCAGCTCCAGCGGCCCGCCAGCGGACCACGGGCTGAAATGTCGCCAAACTCCACCGACGAGCGTGCGAGTCCGGGCAGCGCATCGTTGCCGTTGCTATGCAGGTAGCCCGCGCGTACGCCAAGCTCGATGTCGTCGAACACCACGAACTCACCAAAGGCGGACAGCGATATCCCGGTATCGCCGACATCGCTCAACCGATGCGTGCCGCCGACCGGCAGCTTCGCGCCGACCGAAACTCCATAACTCGTCGCCTCGGATACCTGCCATTCGCGCGTCACATCCAGCAACAGCGGCGCGAGCGCCTGCCCCGGCTTGTCGAGCGTGTACAGCATCCGGCCGTCCTCGATCACGCGAATGAAAGGCGGTCTCTCGCCGAGTCGACCGCCCCGGTAACCGTGCGGCGCACCGATCCACTTGTGGAAGTGCTGTATCGGCTTGTCGAGGAAGCCGACGCCAATCCACTCATCGCCGATCGATGCACGCGCGGACCATGCATCGTTGATCGCGTAGCTGAAGGTAAGGCGGAATTCGCGTGTCTCCGCGCCGAAGAAGTCCTGGGTCTGCGGAAGCGTCGAACGTGTGCTGCACAGTTGCGTATTCGATTCTGTCAATGTCGCAACGACATTCCACGAACCCCCGGCGGGAGCCGGTTGCGGCAACAGCGGCAACCCCGAGCCGAGCACGAAGGGGTTCTGGTCACGTACCGGCAGCCAGACGTTGTCGTCTGCGCGAGTCGTCTCGCATAGCAGGCATAAGGCCGCGCACAGAAGCCAGGGACGACGACGCACCCGGTACGGCTTGGCGCTACCGCCGGACGTGGAGACGCGTCGCATCTGTCGAGCTGCGCCTCGACACGAGACATCGCCAACCTGAAGCTGACACTTGAACAGCACTTTCATCGAACCTGCAGTTGTCCACGGATCGGTTCGATGAATTTATCTGGACGATTCGACTCGCCCCATCCCCCAATGAGGGAGGTCATTCAGGCGAACGAAGTCCTGAACTGGCCACCTTCGATTGCGGTGAGGTGCTCCGTGTATTTCGACCCCTCATCCGGGGGATGGGACGCCACATCGCGGTGCTATCTAATCCGAAACCGAAGCACGCGGTCGCAACACACGCCCGCCGGGGCTCGCATCGCGAACCGCTGCTGCAAGAACTCGCCAAACGACTTGATTTCATCGCGGCGACTTACCCACTGCTGATCACAATCGCTAGCAAAGGAAACCCCTAGTGGCAACTGCAAAAGCACAACCCGGCAAGACCCTGCTCAACGGCGCCGACCACACGCTGATCCTGATCGACTACCAGTCGCAGATGTCCTTCGCGACCAAGTCCATCGACATCGTCCTCCTGCGCAACAACGCCGCACTGATTGCCAAGGCGGCGGCGGAGTTCAAGGTGCCGACAATTCTGACGACGGTCGCGGCAAAATCCTTTTCCGGCCCGATGTTCGCCGAGGTGACGGAGCCGTTTCCGAACCAGGCGTTGCTCGACCGTACCAGCATGAACACGTGGGAAGACGAAAACGTCATCAAGCAGGTCAACAAGATCGGCAAGAACCGCATCGTGCTCGGCGGATTGTGGACAAGCGTCTGCATTGTCGGCCCGGCACTCTCGGCGCTTGACCAGGGCTTCGAGGTTTACGCAATCACCGACGCGTGCGGTGACGTGTCGACCGAAGCGCATGAGCGCGCTGTGGAGCGCATGGTGCAGGCGGGCACGCGCCCGATGACCAGCCTGCAGTACCTGCTCGAGCTGCAACGCGACTGGGCGCGCACCGCGACCTATGACCATACGATCGGAACGGCAAAGCAGCACGGTGGCGGATACGGTCTCGGCGTGATCTACGCCAAGACGATGTTCGGCACCAGCGAGGGGCATTGATTCGCTTGCGCCAGCGATAGGATCAACCATTTGCGGAGCCGCTTACCGTCGCGACATGCCCCAGCCACCATCCCGGCCAGTGCCCTGGCCGGAGCGGCAATGACAGGATCTGTTCGGAGGTGCCAATGAAAATCTATCTTGTTTCCCTCGCAGTGGGCGTCCTGGTCGGCGTGATCTATGGACTTCTTGGCGTGCGCTCGCCGGCGCCCCCGGTGATCGCGCTCGTGGGTCTTGCCGGCATCCTGATCGGCGAACAACTGGTGCCGCTGGCAAAAGAGTGGTTCACGCACGGGCCGGTCAGCGTCGCCGTTGTTTCTTCGCATCTGAAATCACACTCGTTCGCGCCGCTGCCGACGCAGGCGCGGGATTGCGGGCAGCCGCACGCCGATTGCGGCAAGCCGGATGATGCCAGCTAAGGAGTCCACCATGTCGCAACACGCCGATCTGATCATCCGCAACGCCAAAGTCACGACCGTCGACAAAGGCAACCCGCAGGCACAGGCCTTCGCAGTTGCTGGCAACAAGTTCGTCGCGGTCGGTGACGAAGCCGAGGTGATGCTGCGCGCGGGGCCGTCGACGAAAGTCATCGACGCGCACGGCCGACGCGTGATTCCGGGATTGATCGATTCGCACCTGCACGTCATTCGCGGCGGCTTGAACTACAACCTCGAGCTGCGCTGGGACGGCGTGCCGTCGCTGGCCGATGCCATGCGCATGTTGCGTGATCAGGTCGCGCGCACGCCGGCGCCACAGTGGGTGCGCGTGGTCGGCGGATTCACCGAGAATCAGTTCGCCGAACGGCGCCTGCCGACATTGGATGAGCTGAACGCCATCGCGCCGGACACGCCGGTATTCATCCTGCATCTGTACGACCGCGCGCTGCTCAATGCTGCCGCGCTGCGTGCAGCCGGTTACACACGCGATACACCCAGTCCGCCCGGGGGTGAGATCGTGCACGACGCGCGTGGCGAGCCGAGCGGTCTGTTGCTGGCAAAGCCGAATGCACTGTTGTTGTACTCGGCGCTGGCCAAAGGGCCCAAGCTGCCGTACGAGTACCAGCTCAACTCGACGCGGCATTTCATGCGCGAGCTCAACCGGCTCGGCGTGACCAGCGTGATCGACGCCGGCGGCGGATTCCAGAACTACCCCGACGACTACAAGGTCGTCGCCGATCTGCACGCCGCCGGCCAATTG
>DASSGP010000034.1:0-4502 GCA_035693405.1 Rudaea sp.
CCGGTGTTCTGCACGACCGTCGTCGGGCGGACTTTTCACCTCGTGCCGCCGGACGACGTCGCCGCAGTCCTCGGCGATTTGAACGACCGTCTCGCCTTTCCGTATTCCGAGTTCCTCGCCCAGGGAATCGTGGCGTTCGCCACTCGCCGCCAGTTCCGGCCGTGGGGCGCGCCGATGCCGAAGACCTGACGCACGCGCCATCCGGCTGAACCACGATCATCTAATCCAAAGGGACCGCGACGCCTGACGGACGTTGGCGAGGCCGGATCCGTCGTCGGTAGACCGCTGCGCGTGCTGATGATGTAGCCGGAGTTCCGCCGGCCGCTATCACGTTCCGATCCCTGATCAGGCCGGAGCCGACTCGCAGCGAACGGTCATTGCTGACGGCGCGTGTGACATAGTATGTTCATGAAGGACAACCCTAGAACAAGCATCGTCTGGGGGCCGACAACGAGGACCAGTCGCATGTTCGAGATCCTTCTGGCACTCCGATCACTCCGTCGCAACGGAAAGGAATCGCTGCTCGCGATCGCAACACTTGCGGCCGGATTGACTTGCACGGTGCTCGTGCTGACGTTGATCGACGGCTTCCTGCTGCGGCCGCTGCCGTTCCCCAAACCCGAGGAGTTGGTGCCCGCGGGAACGTTTGGAGAGTACGGCAGCGACTACCTCGATCCGATGTCGCGCGAACAAGCGCGCGCGATCTCCGACCGATTGGCCGGTCTTGCACAGGTGGCCGGCTTTCAACGCACCGACGTCATTCTGTCCGACTCCGACACGCAGCGCGACTACGGTGCTTACGTCTCGGCGAATCTTTTCCGGGTCCTCGGCGTGACGCCGCTGCTCGGGAGGGATTTCAATGCGGACGACGAAAAGCCCGGCGCGGCGCCAGTGCTGGCGATTTCCGAACGGCTCTGGCAAACACGTTACGGGTCGGACCCCAATATCGTCGGTCGCGTCGTGCGCGCGAACGCACAATCGGCGACCGTCGCGGCGGTCATGCCAGGCGATTTCAGTTTCCCGACGAAGGAATCAATCTGGATGCCGGCGACGGCGCAAGACGTCCGCTTCGATCTCGTCCTCCGGCGCGCAGCGAGCGTCAGCAATGTCGCCCTCGCCGCTGCGCTACAGGATTGGCTCGAACAGGCGCATAAGAGCGATCCCGCGAACTATCAGGGCAAGCACGCCGGCATCGGCGACATGCGCAACATCAATTGGGCCGGCACGCTGCGCGCGCCGCTATACATGATGCTTGCCTCGGCCGTCCTGCTGCTGCTGCTCGCTTGCACAAGCGCGGCGAACATGCTCATGGCGCGAGTGTCCACACAATATCGAGATATCGTCGTGCGCATCGCGCTCGGCGCAAATTGGCGACGGATATTCACCTATGTGCTCGCACGAAGCCTGATATTCAGCGTCGCAGCGGCTATTGCTGCGCTGGCGGTGACGGCTTTCGCCATGGCCTGGCTCATCGCCTGGTTTCACGCGAACGACTTCGGTCCGGCGCACTGGCAACGCTTCGAGGTCGACTGGCGCGTGCTCGCATTCACCGGCGGCGCGGTCGTTGCGACGACCCTTCTGACCACGCTGCCAGCAGCGCTTCGCGCGCACCGGATATCAATCGGCCAGGGACTGCGGGATACCACCGCCATGGCCATCGTGCGTCCGCCGCGCTTTCTGCGGGTCGGTCTGCTTGCCCAAGTCGCGTTGACTTCTACCTTGCTGATCAGTGTCGCGATGATGGTGCGGGCAATCGTGCTGATCGATTCTGCGGAAGTCGGCGTCCGCAGTGAAGGCCTGCTGACATCCCGCGTGACCATTCCAGCCAAGACCTACGCTTCGCAGATCGAGCAGCGCGCCTTCCTGGACCGCATCCGCGATCGCCTGGCGGGCGAGGCAGGCATAACCGATGTTTCGATCGGCTCGGCAGTCCCCGGTTCGTTCTGGAGCTACGCCGTCGGCGTTGCAGCCGACGACGGGAGCGACGGGGCGACAGCCGTTACGATGGTCCGTGCCGGCGTCGTCGACGGTAGTTTCTTTGGCACTTACGGCGTCGTATTGCGCCAAGGCCGCCTCTTCGACGGCCGTGACGGTCCCGAGCAGCCGCGCACCGCAATCGTCGACGATGGGTTTGCCCGGCGTTTCGGCATGGACCAAGTGGTCATCGGCCGCCGATTCCAGGTCAGTCCGAAGGGGGCCGACCCTTATTCGATTACTGTCGTCGGCGTGGTCAACGACCTGAAGCTCGGCACTCGCATGCAGCCGGTGCAACCTGCGATGCTTTTCTTCGAGGAACAGGCTGCGCCTCCGCTTACTCAGAGCGTGACCGTACGGGTCGATCCGGCGGCGAAGGTTTCCGCAGCCGACCTCGATCGGGTGATGCAGGATGTCGATCGCGACGTGCCGCTGACGTTCAGCCGCTACGAAGACGTGATGTTGCGCCATACGAATACAGTCCACCTTTTTGCCCGGGTGTTCTACATTGTTGGTATCGTCGCCTTCATGCTGGCGGCAAGCGGCCTTTACGGCGTCATGATGGTCGGTGTTGCGCGACGGACACGCGAGATTGCTCTCAAGCGCGCGTTGGGTGCCCGCGCCATGCGGATACTGGCGACGATTTTCGCGGAGGCCGCGGCGTATGCCGCCGCCGGGGTCGCGCTCGGGCTGATGTTCGGGATACCGGTTGCGCGTGCAGTCGACCGGTCGTTGATAAAATTCGGCGGCAGCACTGACCCGATCGTGTTGTGCGGGGCACTGATCGTCGTGCTGATTGCCGCGGCCGCTGGTGCGGTGCTGCCGGCCCTGCAAGCAGTGCGCATCGACCCCGCACGCGCGCTGAAAGCTGATTAGTGCGCACTTCCTCTAGGTACAATCCAACATGCACCGCGCCGCGATGAATCCGTGAGGCGGCGTCCGCTGCGGGCCGACTGCCGTCGCCGGACAGCGACGATCGCGACCAGTATCATCCGCTGCCGTAATCCGCGATCACGGCAGCGGTTTTCCACAATCCCTGCACCGCGCGCAGAAACGCAAGCAATTATCTGGTCAACGCATGATCCTGCATCTGATCGATCTTGCGGCGTACGGCGCGATTGCCCTGCCCGGAGCGCTGGAACGAAAGCGACGGCGCAGCACTTGTCTTGCGGTCGAGCACGCGTGCCAGAGTCGAGAGCACCGTAGCCCTGTCGTCGTCGAAATCGCCGTGATGCTTCGCGGTCGAAGCGCCGACAGTACCGCTCGCTTCGGTATTTGGCGCGATGACCCAGTCGGCCGCCCCACTCGGCCCGAACAACCGCTTGAGCGTGCCGTCGGCATTGATGAACTTCTGCATGCCCAGGATCGGCTCGCCGTCCGGACGCAGCAACGGAATGCGCACGGTGTCTTCGAACGCGTTCGATACCAGGTACAACAACGACTTGTGATAGATGCTGGCGCAGTCGTCGTCGTTCTCGGTCTTGTCGTCGAGTGTGTAGACGGCAAAGCGTGCGATCGACTTCAAGGCGGGCAGCCACATCTGCTTGAACAACGCAGTCGTGATTGCCGGCGCCCAAAGCGTGGCCGATGCGATGCCCAGCCCGAGACCCGTCTGGCCATCCATCGGACCGCCCTTGATCGCGCCGCTTGTCGTCAGGTATTGCACGAGCGGCGCGTGAAAGATGGAACCGGCGCTATGCCCGACGACGTGGAACTCGTAACCCGAGTCCCGGGCAACGAGGTTTGCGAGTTCGTTCAGCACGAGGCGCGCGCCGCCTTGCATTGAAGTCGTCGCCGCCATCGCATTGGATTTCATCTCGCTCCACATCGCCTGGCCGCCGAGCACGCGAGCCAACGGTTCGAGCGCATCGTCGAGGCGGTCGAGCATGAAGTCCTTGGCCGAATCGAGGAAGCCCTCCGGACGCCGATGATCGGCCGCGCCGGTGAGAATGTCCTTGATCGTGCTCCAGGCATCGCTGTGCCAGACGAACGCGATCGGATAGCACTCGGCGTCCAGCATCGGCTGGCGATAGTCCGAGATGCGCTGCAGCGCCGAATCCTCGTTGACGAGTCCGCCGTGCGCGTAAAGCAGGATCCGCTTCTTCTTCCAGTCCTTGGTGATGCGCGGAACATCGTTGCGGATGATTTCCTGCACGAGTTCCACCGTCGTGCCAATGTTGCCGTGCGGATCGAGCAGTCCGTCGTTGCCCAGGCTGACCACATGCGGGCGCAGGTCGGCGTACGAGTACGACCTGGAGCGTACCGTCCCGGCGAATACGCGTTTCGTCGTCGACGAACGCGTTGCCAGTTCGATCGGCACCGCGAGCCGGGCTACCCACGCGTCGGTGCCGTTCTTCAGCCAGTCGTCGTAGGTCACATGGCCGAAACCGTTGAAGCCCCAGTCCTTGCCCCAGGAGTTTTGCAGCCAGAAGCCCTTGTCGTCGTAGGCGACCAGCGCAAACGCATGACCGCCGGAATTGTCGTCGACGAGCGCGATGCGCCCGTTGTTGCCGACGTTGTCCCAGCCC
>DASSGP010000035.1:0-19511 GCA_035693405.1 Rudaea sp.
GGGATACGAAAAGGTCGCTCCGGACAATCCACACGCGTTGCACATGCCGACGCATATCTATACGCGTCTTGGCGACTGGGATGGCGTGATCCGCGGGAACCTGCGCGCCGAGTCGGCGGCGCTGAAGTATCCAGCAGGCGATCACGGCCAATACGTCACGGACGAGTTTCCGCACGCGATCGAATACCTCGTCTATGCCTACCTGCAGCAGGCGGAAGACCAGAAGGCGGCGGCGCAGATCAAGCGCCTGCACGCGACCGCGCACCTTGAGCCGACCGTCAAGACCGCGTTCCACCTGGCCTCGACGCGCGCGCGCTACGCGCTCGAGCGTCACGCCTGGGCCGAGGCGGCGGCGCTCGAGCCACGCAGTCCGGCAACGGTCGACTGGGACAATTACCCGTGGCCGGAAGCCATTACCTGGTTTGCGCGCGGCTACGGCGCCGTCCGCCGCGGCAAGGACGCGGACGCACGCAACGCGCTCGGCCCGTTGCAGGAACTCGAGGGCCGTGCGACCAAGTCCGGCGAGGAGATCTTCGCGCGCCAGATCCAGATCCTTCGGCTCGATCTCGCAGCGTGGGCCGCGCACGCAATGCACGACGACGACAGCGCGATCGCGACGTTGCAGCAGGCGGTCGACCTCGAGGCCAGCACGCCGAAACCGCCGGTTACGCCGGCGCCGACGATTCCGGCCGCGGAACTGCTCGCGGACTTGTTGACCGAACTGAAGCGGCCGCGCGAGGCGCTGGCCGCGTACCAGTTATCGTTGCAACGCTTCCCGAAACGATTCAACAGCACGGCCGGCGCCGCGCGCTCGTTTGCGGCCACGGACGACGCAGCGGGCGCGGAGAAAATGTACTGCCAGCTGTTGCAGCTGGCGGAGCATGGCAGTCGCGCCGAGATCGGCGAAGCGCGCCGCTTCGTCGAGGGCAGGAAGCATAGATGTGCGCCTGGACGACCCTGACCGCAGAAGAAAGCGCCGGTCGGCGGTCCGCTGCCGAAGCGGGTTTCGAACCCGGTAAAATGGCGTCGGCGTGATGACCTGGGGTTGACCTGGGTCAAGCAGAGTCGCGAGCGCAAAATTCCTGCGCAAGCGAAGCGCTGCGCGTCCGGTTTCCTGCTGCCTTTGCCGGCCGGACGCGGTACCCTTCGAATGGTGGAAGCAGATTGAGATCCCGATCATGAAAAAGCGCAGTTCGTTCGGTCAGCACACGCTCGACCGCCGCTATTTCGTAACCGACGAGATGTTCGCCGCCGAGCACGAGAAGATATTCTTCCGCTCCTGGCTGCTCGCCGGACACGTATCCCAGCTGGAGAAGGCGGGCAGCTACTTCCTGTTCGAACTCGAACGCGAGAGCGTGATCGTGGTGCGCGACGAAGCGGGCGAAATCCGCGCGTTCCACAATCATTGCCGCCATCGCGGCAGCCGGTTGTGTCACGAGCATCAAGGTTCACTCGGAAAGACGATCCTGTGCCCGTACCACGCCTGGAGCTACGGTCTCGATGGTGCGCTGCGCGGCGCACCGTCGATGAACGAGGTGCCGGGTTTTTCCGCCAGCGACTATCCGCTGCATGGCGTGGCGCTGGCCAACTGGGAAGGGTTCCTGTTCGTCAACCTGGCGAAGGAGCCGCAGCCGTTCGCCGCGTCATTGCCGGGCCTGATTGGCCGATTCAAGCAATGGCAGCCTTCAGAGCTGCGCGCCGCCGACCGACGCGTCTACGAAGTCGATGCCAACTGGAAGATGTTCTTCCACAATTTCAGCGAGTGCTACCACTGCCCGCTGGCGCACCCGCAGCTCAACAAGCTGACGCCATTCCGCAACTCCGAGAACGATCTCGACGAAGGCAGCGTGCTCGGCGGGCCGATGGGCATGAACAACCTGGAAGGCAGCATGACGATCGGTGGCGAACGCTGCGCGCCGCCATTCGCCGGACTCACCGAACACGAGCGGGCGCGAGTCTACTATTACACTTTGTTTCCCGGCGCGTTCATCTCGTTCCATCCGGATTACGTGATGGTGCACCGCGCGGTTCCGCTCGCAATCGACCGCACGCGCATCATCTGCGAGTGGTATTTCCATCGCGACGTCGTCGCCACGCCCGGATTCGATCCGAAGCCGGCCGTCGATTTCTGGGACATGACCAACCGCCAGGACTGGGACTTGTGCGTCAACGCTTATCGCGGCGTAATCACTCGCGCCTGGACGCCTGGACCGTACTCGGAAATGGAAAGCCAGCTCGCCGCGTTCGATCGCCAGTATCTGCGCGCGATGCATGGCGAGCCGGAACCCGCCACATCGCTGCGCAGCGCCTGATGGGCATGCTCTGGTAGGGTGGGCCTCGGCCCACTTTTTTTACGCGCGTCAAGAAAAGAGCGGTGGGCCAAGGCCCACCCTACGCTGCCAGCGCGGCTTCCGCGCCGCCTCGTTTCAACAAGTCCGGCAGGCGATCGCCGTTCGGCGTGAATCCGAGCGATACGGAATTCAGGCAGTGACGCTCACCGGTCGGCGGCGGGCCGTCCGGAAACACGTGGCCAAGATGACTGCCGCAGCGCGCGCAGACAATTTCCGTGCGCACCATCCCATGGCTGGTATCGCGGATTTCGCGCACGTGCGCGGTATCGAATGGCGCGAAAAAACTTGGCCAGCCCGTGCCCGAGTCGAACTTCGCGCTCGAGCGGAACAGCGGCAATCCGCACAAGCGGCACGTGTAGATGCCGTCGAGTTTGTTGTCGAGAAACGCACCGCAGAAGGGTGCTTCGGTACCGTGCTGGAGCAATACGCGGCGTTCGTCGGGGCTGAGGCCGGCGCTCAGGTCGCGACGCTGTGCGTCACTTGGTGGACTCAGATCGAATACGGTCATGCTGCAACTCCTGCGAATTTGCGCTTCGTCGCGTCATTCGCGGGGACGCGAATCAAGGCCACGAAGGACCAGACAACTGACCGAGATATGACACCGAGGGCAGGGAAACCAAGTCCGATCGATGAATTCTCGGCCGAGTGAGCTGTTCGGCAAACTTCATTTGCGGAATTCGTAAGGAATTTCGGCGGGCCGCGTCTATTACCCCGGTACGACTCGGCTGATTGATTGTGGCGAGGTGGTTGTCCAGACGGCGTCGCGGGCGGAGCGTGGCGACTGCTTGTATGGGCACCACCAGACCAGAGACAAACGGGTCTGTGAATTGGAGAGCTCGTACCGCCTGTGCTGGCGCGAAGCAATAGCCGACGCCCAGGCGTTGTGCAAAATTCTATTCCTTTTAAATCATACAACTACGTGGAGAATCGCATGTCGAACAAGAGCATCAAGCCGATCGCAATCGCCCTCGGCGCAGCGTTCGTCGGAACATTGTCGCTGAGCCAGATCGCCAGCGCGTCGAATACGTTCCAGTTGGGTTCGTTGGTCGCCCCCTATGCGCTCGCCGGAACCGACGCCAAGGCGACGGAAGGAAAATGCGGCATGGAAAAGTGCGACGCGAACAAGGACGGAAAGGCGACGAAAGCAGAGGCGATGGCGGCGGGCTGGACCGAAGCGCAGTTCAATATGGCCGATACCACTCACCAGGGGTTTCTGACCCAGGCGAGCTTCGATGCCTATCACCTGTTGAACAAGAGCGACGGCGGCAAGAAGGGCAAGGAGGGTTCGTGTTCGGCCGACAAGAAGGGCAAGGAAGGTTCCTGCAGCGGTCACTGACCGCGAGTCTTGCCGCGTCGAACAGCTCCAGGACGCAGCCGACGAGCCCCTCTCCAGGCGGAGAGGGGCAGGGCGAGGCACAAAGTATACGTTGTGGCATCGCGCCGTAGGGTGGGCCTTGGCCCACCGCGCAGTTGTTAGCGTCAAGAACACGGTGGGCCAAGGCCCACCCTACGCGTCACAACGCAGCGTTGTGATACACCTCTTGCACGTCGTCGAGCTCTTCGAGCCAGTCGAGCAGGTCGCGCAACGTCTCGGCAACTTCTTCGCTGACTGCTACACGGTTTTCCGCACGCATCACGACGTCAGCGCTCAGCGGCTGGAATCCGGCGGCAACCAGGGCCTTCTTCACGGCTTCGAAATTTTCCGGCGAGCACAACACCGTGCTCTTCCCCGACTCGGTTTGCACGTCGTCGGCGCCGGCGTCGAGCGCGGCTTCGAGCAACTTGTCCTCGCTTCCCGGCTGGGAAGTGTCGATCACGATTTCTCCGAGGCGGTGAAACTGGAATGCCACCGAGCCGCTCGTTCCAAGATTGCCGCCATGCTTGGCCAGGGCATGGCGCACGTCGGCTACTGTGCGCTGGGCATTGTCGGTCATCGCATCGATGATCAGCGCAACACCCGAAGGGCCGTAGCCCTCGTAGCGCAATTCGTGCATGTCGTCGGCGCCTTCGGCGCCGGAACCGCGCCGGACCGCACGCTCGATCGTGTCCTTGGTCATGTTCGCCGACAACGCCTTGTCGATGCCGGCGCGCAGGCGCGCGTTTGTCGCCGGGTCGCCGCCATTGCGCGCCGCGACCGTGATTTCGCGGATCAGTTTGGTGAATACCTTGCCACGCCGCGCGTCTTCGGCGTTCTTGCGGCCTTCAATGCTGGGGCCTCTGCCCATACGGATTCCTGCGTTGTGCTCATTGGGGTCGTGCGGCAACAAAGCCGCATTCCGGACTGCATAGGATAGCGTTGTCCACGCTCGAATGCTCCTGTTTGCCGCTCCGCGCCGGCAGCGCGCCGATCGCGGCCGCCTCGACTTGCAGAGGTCCGGGCTTTCCATATAATTGCCTTCAGCAACTAATAGAATGACGAAGGCAAGTATGGGACTCCTTACATGAACCGGATTCAGCACGACGCCGCGCAGCTGCGCGCGTTCAACCGCTTTCATACCGGACGCATCGGCGTGTTGAACGAGCGGATGCTCGACAGCCGGTTGTCGCTGGCGCAGGTACGGGTTCTGTACGAGTTGAGTGCGCGCAACGGCGTGCTGGCGTCCCAATTGGCGCGCGAACTCGGACTCGACCCGGGTTACGTGAGCCGACTGCTTGCCGGATTCCGGCGCAAGCGCTGGATCACGACGGCGCCCGCGTCGGCCGACAAGCGCCGGCGACCGATCGTGCTGACCAAGGCTGGCCGCGCGGCATTCGAACCGCTCGACCGACGCTCGCAGACCGAAGCCGAGGCAATGCTCGCACCGCTGGATTCGTCGCGGCGCAGGCGCCTGGGCGAGGCATTGCGCACGGTCCGGGAGCTGCTCGGCGACAGCTCATTGGCGGCGGGGCCGGTCGTGCTGCGCTCACACCGCCCGGGAGACATCGGCATGGTCGCCCAGCGGCACGGCGAGTTGTACGCGCAAGAGTACGGTTGGGACGAGCGCTTCGAGGCGCTCGTCGCCGGCATCCTCGCGCGGTTCATCGAAAATTTCAAAGCCGAACGCGAGCGCTGCTGGATCGCCGAGCGCGACGGCCAATTCCTCGGTTGCGTATTCGTCGTCGAAAAAGACGCCGACACCGCGCAATTGCGCATGCTGCTGGTCGAGCCGGCGGCGCGCGGCCTGGGGCTCGGCAAGCAACTCGTCGCCGAGTGCGTCCGCTTCGCGCGCTCCAAGCGCTACCGCCGGATGGTGCTGTGGACCAACAGCGTGCTCGACGCCGCGCGCCATGTCTACGAGTCGTTCGGCTTCCGCCTTGTCGAACAAGGCAAGCACTCTGCGTTCGGCAAGGATCTGGTCGAACAAACCTGGGAGCTCGACTTGGCGGCCAACTAGCGGGCTGCAACGTGATTCGGATCAGTTTGTAAAATCTCTGGCCACGATTGCCCAGATCCGCCCCGCCTCACAGGTTTTACTACGAAGGATTTCGTGGTAACGTGACTTACGGCACTGAGACCTGCGTTACAGCAGCGCTACGGTCGCTGTGCGGAATGCCTTGCTCACTGGGGTGGTGGCCGGGATGAAGTACAGGTTGGCACGAGTGTGCGTGTATCTGGTTGCCGGGGTCCTGCCGATGGCGGGTTGCGGCGGCGGCTCGTCGAACAGCGCGATGATGATGCAACCACCACCACCACCACCTCCGCCCCCACCGCCGCCACCTCCACCGACACCAGATCCGCAGTATCTTGCCTCGGCGCAGTCGCCATTCGCAGCGGGTTGCGAAGGTGTCGCGAGTCCCGGCACGTTGTATACAAATGCGGAAGTCGAGCCGTCGCTCGCCGTCAATCCGCAGAACACGCGCAATCTCGTGGCGTCGTGGCAGGAGGATCGCTGGTCGACCGGAGGATCGCGCGGAATCATCGTCGGCGCGTCGAATGATGGCGGAACAACCTGGTCCCGGCGCGCACTGCCGTTCACGCGCTGCGCTGGCGGCACGCCGGCCAACGGCGGCGACTACGAACGCGCAAGCAATGCCTGGATCGCGACCTCGCATGAGGGAACGGCTCATGTTGCAGCGCTGGCGTTCACCGGTCTTGCCCTGCAGCCCGGTTCGGTCAGCGCTGTTGTTGCCAGCCGCTCGACCGATGGCGGCGCAACCTGGAGCGCAACAGCGACGTTGATCCGCGACACCGACGGCTCATTCAACGACAAGGTCGCCGTCACCGCCGATCCGGTCACGCCACCTCTCGTGTATGCGGTGTGGGATCGCATCACGACGACGAACAATGGTCCGACTTATTTTGCCCGCAGCGTGGACGACGGAGCGAACTGGGAGGCGGCGCGCGCGATCTACGATCCGGGCCCGAACAACCAGACGATCAACAATCTCCTCGTCGTGTTGCCGAATGGCACGCTGATCGTTTTCTACGTCGAGATCGACACCGCGGCGAACGGTACCCTGTCGACATACTTCTCGCTGATCCGCTCGACTGACAACGGTGCGACGTGGTCGAGTCCGGTAAAGGTGGCGGACGACCTATCGGTCGGCACACGCGACCCGGACACGGGCCAGCCTGTCCGCGACGCCTCGATCCTGCCGGAGATCGCGGTCGGACCCGGCGGCAGCCTGTTCGTGGTCTGGCAAGACGCGCGCTTCAGCGCAGGCGTGCGCGATGGCATCGCGTTGACGCGTTCCGACGACGGCGGCCTCACCTGGTCGCCGGCCGTGCGCGTGAACGCCAATGGCGCGGTCGCCGCGTTCGTGCCGTCGCTGAACGTGCGCGCGGACGGCACGATTGGCGTCACGTATTTCGATTTTCGCGCGAATACAGCCGACCACAACACCTTGCTGACCGACTACTGGCTGGCGCGCTCGTCAAACGGAACTGTCTGGCAGGAGACGCAGGTCGTGGCCGCATTCGACCTTGCCGTCGCGCCGACTTCGACTGCGACGACGCCGGAAGGCTTCTTCCTCGGCGACTATCAGGGACTCGCCAGCATCGGCGTGACATTCGTTCCACTGTTTGCGCGCACGAACAGCGGCAATCCCGGCAATCGAACCGATGTTTTTGCCGCGCCGGCCGTTTCTGCAACCGCGGCGGTGACTGTTGCCGGCGCCCCGACAATCTCTGCAGTTGCCCGTCAGGACGCAATCCAAATGTATCGCGAGTCGGCGCAGTGGCAGCGCAGCGCCCAGGACAATGTCGCGCGCGCGTTGCGGGCACGGCGGCCCGATGCGCCACGCAGCAACTGATCGTCGCAGCCTGAGTCCCGAAATCATGTTCGACACCGCCAGCAAATACCGACTGCAGTGAGCCACGCGCGTGCTCAACGCCCGAATGCATAGCAATCTGCCCGACCTGCCGGACGGCACACATCATGTCCAGCTGCCGGACGGGCGCTCCGCGTTCACCAAAATCCGAAGTCGCGCGCCGCAGGGCTTTTTTGCCGCCGAGGCGCGTGGACTGGCGGCCTTGCGCGACGCGCAGGCGCTGCGCGTGCCGAAAGTATTCGCCGTCGAGGAACATTGCATTGCTCTGGAAGAACTCGGCAACGGACGCGCCGCACCTTCCGACTGGGAGCGGGCGGGCGGCGCGCTCGCGAGGTTGCATGCGCTGCGAAGCCCGCGCTTTGGCTTCGACGCTCCGGGCTGGTGCGGCGACAGCACGCAAGACAACACCTGGGAGAACGATGGATTTCGTTTCTTCGCCGAATGCCGGCTTCTGCCGCAGGCACGCAGCGCGGCCGATGCCGGCAGACTCGATCGCGCGGACGCGCGGCGTGTCGAGGCAGTCTGCGCACGCCTGCGCGAGTGGCTCCCGCAGCGGCCGCCGGCACTTGTCCATGGCGATCTGTGGCTCGGCAATGTGCATGCATGCGCGGACGGTGAACTTGCGCTGATCGACGGCGGGGCAGTGCATTACGGCTGGGCCGATGGGGATCTGGCCATGCTCACGCTGTTTGGCGAGCCGCCGCCGGTATTTTTCTGCGCCTACGAAACGCAGGCGGGAATTCGCAGCGACTGGCGCGAACGCGCGCCGCTGCTGAATCTTTATCATCTGCTCAATCACCTGAACCTCTTTGGTGGTGCCTACCTCGGCGCGATCCGCAGCGTGCTTGCACGCTTCGTCTGACCGCGGCGCCGGCAGATGTTCTGGACGCTGCGAGAGCAGGGCTCTAAGATCGCGGCTCACTTTTTTCGTGGAGCCGGCGGTGAAGCATCTGATTGCGTGTGTCCTGATTTCGAGCGTCTGTTCCGCCTGCTTTGCTGCGGACAAAGGCGCGAATGCGCCGGTCTTCGATCCGAAGCGCATTTCCGACGAGGTCAAGACGTTGTCGTCGGACGAGTTCGAGGGCCGCGGTCCGGCGACGCCTGGCGAAACCAAGACCGTCGCTTACGTCAGCGAACAGATGAAGGACGCAGGACTGCAACCCGGTGGCGATCTGAAGGATGGAAAGCGCTCGTGGACGCAGTCGGTGCCACTGGTGCGCACGCAGTTCGTCGGCGACCAGAAGTTTTCGCTGACCGTCGGAGGCAAGGTGCAAGACCTCAAGCAGGGTGAGGACATCACGGTGCGCGCCACGATGGGCAAATCAGTATCCGTGTCGCTCGCCGGCGTGCCGCTGGTGTTCTGCGGCTATGGCGTCAAGGCGCCGGAGCGCAACTGGGACGACTTCAAGGGCATGGATCTGCGCGGCAAGATCATGATCGTCCTGATCAACGATCCGGATTTCGAAACCGGTGCCGGCGATTTCGGCGGCAAGGCGATGACCTACTACGGGCGCTGGACCTACAAGTACGAAGAGGCGGCACGGCGCGGCGCGGCCGGAATCCTGATCGTGCACGAAACCGCGCCGGCCGCGTACGGCTGGGCAACCGTGAAGAACTCCGGAACGGCCGCGATGTTCGACATCGAGCGAGACGATCCGGCGTCGGTGCACACGAAGATCGAAGCCTGGATCCAGCGCGACGTCACCGTGGACCTGTTCAAGCGCGTGGGCCTGGATTTCGAGGCTCTGAAAAAGCAGGCGCAGACGCGCGAGTTCAAGCCGGTGACGTTGAAAGGCGCAACGTTTGCGGCGGACCTGAAGGTCGAAAGATCGGCGATCGTCTCGCACAACATCGTCGGCCGCGTGGAAGGCAGCAAGCGTCCGGACGAAACGATGATCTACACGGCGCACTGGGATCACCTCGGCGTCGGCGCTGCCGATGCAAAAGGCGACAAGATATACAACGGCGCAGTCGACAACGCGACCGGGACCGCGGCATTGATCGAACTCGGACGCGCATTCGCGCATGGCCCGAGGCCCGAACGCTCGATCGTGTTCCTGAATGTCACGGCTGAGGAAAAGGGTCTGCTCGGTTCGCAGTACTATGCGTCGCACCCGCTCTATCCGCTGGCTAAGACCGTCGCCAATATCAACGTCGATTCTCTCGATCCGGACGGGCAGGCGCGCAACTTTTCCCAGAGCGGCAGCGCAGAGTCGGGCTTGCTCGACCTGCTGATTGCCGATGCAAAAGCGGGTGGACTCGAATTCGTTCCTGATCCGCACCCGGAGTCCGGCGGATTCTTCCGTTCCGACCACTTCTCGTTCGCTGGCCACGGTGTACCCGCGCTGTCGTTCGAATCGGGCGACAACCTCGTGGACGGCGGCAGGGAAGCCGGCGAAGCCAAGCACAAGGAGTACGGCAAGACGCGCTACCACCAGCCGGCAGACGAGTGGCAGGCGGACTGGACATTCGCCGGCATGGCGCACGACCTGCCGATCCTCTACAAAGTCGGCAGCGACCTGGCGAACTCGAAGCAGTGGCCGAACTGGTCGGCCGATTCGGAGTTTCGCGGCGTGCGCGACGCGACCGCGGACCAGCGCAAATAGCCGCGCAAGCGCGCTAAACTAAACTAGGCGCCGCAGACCGGCGGAGCGACTACGATGCGCGCAACCTGGCCGATCGTGATGATTGCAGTGGCCGCCTTGACGGCGTATGCAGCCTCTGCACCGGAGGGCAATCCGATGTTGACTTTTGCTTCGACGGCATTTTCCGCGGGCCAGCCACTTCCGAAGAAATATACCTGCGAAGGCGACGACCGCTCGCCGCCGCTGGCCTGGTCCGGCGCGCCGGCCGAAACGCGAAGCTTTGCGCTGATCGTCGATGATCCCGATGCGCCCGATCCGGCTGCGCCGCGCATGACCTGGGTGCATTGGGTGCTGTACAACCTGCCGGCGACGACAACAGGTCTGGCAGAAGATTCGAGCAGCGGCGCGCTGCCGATTGGCGCGGTCGAGGGACGAAACGACTTCGGCCGCGTGCGCTACGGTGGCCCGTGTCCGCCGGTCGGGCGGCATCGATACTTCCACAAGCTGTACGCGCTCGACATCGTCCTTCCAGCCGGCAATCCACTCGACAAGCCCGCACTCGAGGCGGCGATGAAAGGACATGTGCTCGCACATGCCGAGCTGATGGGCACGTACCAGAAGGGCGACAAATAGTCGACTGGGGCAGTTGGTCGACGCAGATGGGCGTGGCCGAATGAAACCCGTTCGCCCTGAGCGTATTGATTGGTAAGCTGCGCGGAGCATAAGCCGTCGCCGCACAGGCCTGCGGCACCGCCAATCTCTGTCAGGAATCTGCAAGCGTTGCCGATTTGGCACGTTGGGTGCAATATCTTCGGCGACGGCAGACGCAAGGGGCTCACCGGATCAACGGTGGCGGGCGTCTCCGCTGGGAGCACAGGGGCGGACCATGGCAGACGCCTTCGGCGTTGCGCGGAGCCAGCGGCATGCTGCGGGGGCAGGCCGTGCGGGAAGGTGCGCCACGCGAAAGCGCAAGCGAGCCGCCGCCGCTCCGCCGGTCGCTGCGCGCAAGTGGTCGCAACCGCGACGCTTCGTATGCGCTACTTGCCAGGAATAGCGCCGGTGCCTGCCATGCACGGGAGACGCTCGACCTGGCTGACCGCCTGTGCCTGCGTGGCCCTGGCATTGTCGGGTGAGTCGGGTGCGCAAACGCCGGACGGCGTGGATGACCTCCTGAAGCATGCCGACGACATCAAGACCTCCAACAATTCCGAGTTCATGCAGATTGTTCAGGGCCTCGATCGGGAGTCGAGCCGATTTTCCGGGGTTCAACATGCCTGGCTCGACTATCTGAAAGCCTGGCAACTCGGCTACACGGGCGACTTCGAGGCTGCCGTTCCCGCGCTCAAGGCGGTCATCAGTGAGACTGCCGACCCAACGCTGCGGGTGCGCGCGCAGATCAGCCTGATCAACGATCAGGCGTTTACGTCGCACTATGACGAAGCCTATGCCGGCCTGAGCGATCTGCTCGAGATGCAGCCGCACGTTGCCGACAAGAACGCGCGCATGCTCGTGTTCGCCGTGGCCGCGCTGCTCTACAACGAAGCCGGACAATACGACCTCGCCCTCAATTACGCCGAGCGCTGGCGGGCGGAGGACGACGCCGGCACGGCACAATGCCGCGCCGTTTACCTGATGCTCGACGCGCAGTTCAGAAGCGGCAAGTTGAGTCTGGACGACCCGAGAATACAAGGCACCATCGACGGCTGCACGACTGTCGGCGACGTACTTTCTGCAAATATAGTTCGCACGTTCGTTGCCAACATCGAGATAGCCAAGGGGCGCGTAAAGGATGCCATCAAGCTGATCCGGGCGAACGACGCCGACGTGCAGCGTACCCACTCGGCAAGGATTTCATCCGAGTTCCACTCGATCCTGGCGCGTGCCTACCTGCTCACTGGAGATGTCGCGCTGGCCAAGCAATATGCGCTCAGCGCAGTTCAAAAGAGCATCAAGAAAGAGTCATCAAAACCGCTCGTGGACGCGCTTGGGGTGCTGTACAAGGTGGCGCAGCTGGAAGGTGAGTACAAGTCCGCGTTGGAGTATCACGAGCGATACGCGGCGGCGGACAAGGGCTACCTGGGCGATACGGGCGCCCGGGCTTTGGCTTATGAGATGGTCAAGCAGCAGGTGCTCGACAAGAAACTGCAGATCGAGGCGCTGAAGGGCTCGAACCGCGTCCTGCAGCTTGAAAAAGAGGTAGCAGCGAAGTCGGAGGAGACCGAGCGTCTGTATGTCCTTCTCCTGGCGAGCGTCCTCGGCTTCATCGTGCTGTGGGGCTATCGCACGAAGCGCTCTCAACTGCGCTTCCAGAAACTCTCCCGGCGCGACGGTCTCACCGGAATCCTCAATCGCCAGCATTTCATGGACGAAGCGAAGGCCATACTGGAGGAGTGCAGGAACTCAGGCCGGGAGATATGCCTGATCCTGATCGATCTGGACAATTTCAAGGCGGTAAACGATTCCCATGGGCACGTCGCAGGCGACGGCGTCCTGCAGTGCACTACCGCGGTGTTGCAGGTCAACATGCGCGCCATGGATATTTTTGGACGCGTGGGTGGCGAGGAATTCGGGGTCCTGTTGCCGGACTGCGTCCTCGAGAACGCCCGCCAGCGCGCCGAAGACTTGCGGCTTACCATCGGCCGGATGGATCGCGCAGAGACCAGCATCGACTTCGATGTCTCCGCAAGCTTCGGCGTCGCTTCGGGGCGAGAGGCAGGATATGACCTGCGGCAGATGCTGATCCACGCGGACAGTGCGCTGTATCTTGCAAAACGCAACGGCCGCAATCGCGTCGAGGCGTTCACGCTTTCCGTTGCTGAAGAAGTGGCGGCAGCGATTGCGCACCCGCAAACGGCCTCGCAAGGAACGCTCCATTGAAACGCCCGAAGGCCGCATCAAAGCGCAAGGGAAGTCTGGCATGCGTCGGCGTCGGCATGACGCTCGGCTCGCATATCGGCCCGCTGGCCAGGAGCTACATCGAGAATGCCGATGTCGTGTTTGTTGCGGTGTCCGATGCGATCGTCGAGTTGTGGGTAAAGCAGATGAACCCGGATGTGCGCAGTCTGCAGCCGTACTATCGCGAGGGTAAATCGCGGGCTGATACATACGACCAGATGGTCGAAGCAATGCTCGTCGAAGTTCGCGCCGGCAGGAACGTGTGCGGCGCTTTCTATGGTCACCCCGGCGTGTTCGCATTGCCGCCGCACGAGGCGATCAGGATCGCCCGCCGCGAGGGCTATCAGGCCCACATGGAACCGGGTATTTCGGCCGAGGATTGTCTGTACGCCGATCTCGGCATCGATCCTGGAACCTTCGGCTGCCAGCACTTCGAAGCCAGCCAGTTGCTGTTTTTCAAGCGGCGAATCGATCCGACTGCCTATCTGGTGCTATGGCAGGTGGGCGTCGTCGGCGATCAGTCGCTGACACGATTTTCAACCGGGGCAGCCTATCGCCGCCTGCTCGTGGAGGTGCTCGCGCGCGACTATCCACTGGACCACGAAGTTATCGTTTATCGAGCCGCGACGCTGCCGATTCAGCAACCGCGCATGGATCGGGTGGTGCTCGGCGAGTTGTCGGGCACATCGGTCGAGTTACCGGATACGCTGGTAATCCCGCCGGCCAGAGCGCTGGAAATCGACGAAGGGATGCTTGACCGCCTGGCGGCACTCGAACGAAAGGCCAAGCGGAAATGAGAGCGCCCGAGTTCCAGACCGCCCGCCTGCGCATGCGCACTCTGTCCGAGAGCGACAAGGCGCTGTTTTGCCGACTCTACACCGATGCCGAGTCGATGCGGTTCATCGGGCGGCCGCTGTCCCGGGCGCGCGCGCTGGCTGCTTTCCATGTGACTCTGCAGTCCATTCGGGAAAAGAACGGGGGGCCATGCTTTTTCGCCATCGTCCCAAAAGCGGGCAAGCGCGCTGTGGGTCTGTGTGCGATTCAACCTGTGGCTCGGACTGCGCAGCGCGCGGAAATCGGAATAATGCTTGCGCGCGAAGGCCAGGGGTTGCGCTACGGGGCCGAAGCAATCTCCGGTCTGGCAACGACCGCCTTTCGGGCGTTGCCGATCGACCGGCTTTGGGTGCAATATCACCCGGCGAACATGGCGGCCAAGCGTCTGTTCGCGCGATTGAGTTTTCTGCCGGAACCGCGTGCCCGGCCAAGGGGCGTTCGGCGCGGGCAGTGTATCGGCGTCACGCAACGGTCTGTGTGGGGCGTGACCTACCTTGCCACCAAGAGGGGATAGTGCAAATGTCGAACGGCTTGAACTTTCTCGAAAACATGGGACGCAGCGCCAATTTGCGTCACGCATCGGCGCAGCAGTTGCAACACGCCATGCGCGGTCAGCAAATCGCACCGGCGATGCAATTGGCCATTCTCAATCAGGATCAGGCGCAGGTTGAAATGCTGCTCGACGCGCGCAACAAGATCTATTGTGCGCTGATGACGCCGAAGCCGAAGAGGGCGCCGCCCAAGCCTGGCAAGGCCCCGAAGAAAGCGCCCGGCAAGAAACCGGCAAAGAAGCCCGCGAAGCCTGGAAAGGCAAAGAGCAAGCGGTGAGATGTCCCGCAGGCAAGTCCTGTTGCGCGGCGCGCATTGCGTGGACTTGCCTGGCGTGCCTGCTGTTCTCCGGTGCCGCACTCGCGCAGGCGCCGGAGGACACGGGCAAGTTGCTGGACTATGCATATGACATCAAGACTTCCCGTCATGCGGAATTTCTTGAAGTCGTGCACAGGTTGGAGGATCGATCCGGCCAGATGAAGGCCGGCGAGCTTGTTTACCTGCGTTATCTGAAGGCTTACGAAACGTCCTATGGTGGCGACTACGAACACGCAATACCGCCGCTGACCGAGGTCATCGCCCAGGCCGAGGACATCACGTTGCGCTTTCGCGCAACGGTCACGCTTACCAACATCCTGGCGCTCTCCGCCCACTACGACGGCGCCTACACGCGTCTTAACGAACTGCTGGAACTGCAAGCCCAGGTGCCCGACAAGCAAGCAAGGCTGTTGGGATTCGGTATTGCTGCGCTGCTGTACAACCAAGCCGGGCAGCATGACCTTGCACTTGCCTATTCGGATCAGTGGATCGCCGAGGACGCCGACGGAACGGGGTTGTGCAAGGGCTTGTATACGAAGACCGAGGCGCTCTACCGCAGCGGCAAATTGCAACGCGACGATGTACAAGTCCAGCAGGGCATCGAAGCGTGCAAAAAGATCGGCGACCCGGTCTACGCGAACTTGATTCGAACGTTCGCCGCAAACCTCGACATCGATCAGGAGCGTCCCGCCGACGCGATCGCATTACTCTCCGCCAATTACGCAGACGTCGAGCTGACGCGTTATACACGGCTGACTTCCGAAGTGGACTCCATCCTCGCGAACGCGTACCTGAAAAGCGGCGACCTCGTGCAGGCCCGGAAGTATGCGCAAAGCGCGATCGACAAGAGCGTGAGGAACGAGATCACGAAGCCCTTGGTAGACGCCTACGAGGTGCTCTACGAGGTGGCAAAAGCACGCGGCAGTCCGGATCTTGCGCTCGAGTACCATGAGAAATACGCCGTCGCCGACAAAGGCTACATGACCGACACCACCGCCAGGACGCTGGCGTATCAGATGGTCAACCAGCAGGTTCTCGACAAGAAACGCCAGATCGACGCGTTGACCGAAACCAATCAGGTATTGCAGCTGCAACAGGAAGTCGCGGAAAAATCCGAGGAGACCGAGCGGCTGTACGTGCTGCTCCTCGTCAGCGTGCTCGGGTTCCTGATCTTGTGGGCGTATCGAACGAAACGCTCGCAGCTGCGCTTCCAGAAGCTCGCCCGCCGCGACGGCCTGACCGGAATACTCAATCGCCAGCATTTCATGGACGAAGCCAAAGCCGTACTGCAGTACTGCGAGAAGTCGGCGCGCGAGGCCTGCATGATCCTGGTCGACTTCGACAACTTCAAGGCCGTAAACGACACCCATGGCCACGTCGCCGGCGACGTCGTGCTGCAGAGCGCGGTCGGCGTGCTCCAGGTACACATGCGCTCGATGGACATCTTCGGCCGTCTCGGTGGCGAAGAGTTCGGAATCCTGCTGCCGGACTGCGGTCTCGATACGGCGTTGCAGCGTGCGGAAGTGCTACGCGTCGCGATTGCAGGCCTGGCGCGCTCGGAGACCGGAATCGACTTCGACGTATCAGCCAGCTTCGGCGTCACCACGACGATCGAAACTGGATACGACTTGCGCCAGATGCTGATTCATGCCGACAGCGCGCTGTATCGCGCCAAGCGCGAGGGGCGCAATCGCGTGTCGACGTTCCTGGCGACGCTGGTCGCCGATTCGGCGCCGGTGCATAACGTCGCGCCAGCGGAACATTAGCGGCGCGGGCGCATTCTGCACGTTTGCGGTAGCGGAATATGTCCGAGCCGACTCATCGCCTGTTTTTCGCGCTTCGGCCCGATGCTGCAGTGGCGCGCGAGATCGAATGCGCTGCTGCATCGATCAAGGCGAGCGGCCACGTGCGCGGCCGATGGGTGCAATCGTCGAAGCACCACCTGACCGTGCATTTTCTCGGCAGCCATGCCGGCCGGCCCACGAGCCTGATCGAGCGGGCCCACGGCGCCGCGCAACGCGTGCGGATCGCGCCATTTGAAATCGAACTCGAGCGCGTCGAGACTTTCGGCGCGCGCCGCCAATCGCCGTGCGTCCTGCGCTGCTCGCCGCATTCGGAGCGTCCGCTGGAAATGCTGCGCACGACTTTGGGGGAGGCACTCGCCGATGCGGGCCTGGCGCGTTGGCTCGAGCAGCGCTTCACGCCGCACGTCACGATCGCCTACGTCGATGCAACTCTTGACGAGCCCATCACGATCCCGGCGATAACTTGGCGCGTGCAGAATTTCGCGCTGGTCGAAAGCCACGGCGCGACCGCGCAGCATGAAGTGCTGGATCGGTGGCCGTTGCGCGTGCCCGGCATGCCCTGATCGCGCGGCTGTGTCGAGTGCTGCGCAGCGAGGTCTTCAGCCAGCGTACAAATTCGTGGCGTAGGATTATGGGGTCAATCAGCAGGAGATTCGCCATGGCTCAGTTCACAGTCGATTCGTGGCGTCAGTGCGCGCTATGCGTTCTGGTAGCCCTTCTCACCGCGTGTGGCAACCAGTCGGCCGCGCCGCTGGCCAGCGCTTCGACGCAGCCATCGACACCGGCTTCCGGCCCTCCGACAACGACGGCACCGCCGCCGCAGGACGCAACTGTCGCCGAACTGCTCGGCGGATCGGATTCGCGGCAGCCCGCGGCGCCCGAGCAGCCGGCGCCTGCGCAGAAGGGGCCGCCGAACGAAGCCAGTGAAAGCGCCTCGACGGCGATGCCGGAAAGCGCTGACGGCGAATTCGCTCGCGTCGTCAGCGTCGCGCCAGTAACCGGTCCACATCAAGTGTGCACAGACCAAACCGTGACTGAACAGCGCAAGCCGAACGACCAGCATCAGGTTGCCGGAACGGTCATCGGTGCGATTGCCGGCGGCGTGATCGGCAGTCAGTTTGGTGGCGGCAAAGGACGAACGCTCGCGACTGTCGGTGGCGCCGTCGGTGGTGGCGTTGTCGGCAAGGAAGTCCAGAAGAATCATCAGAGCAATGACACCGTGACCCACGTGGTCAAGCGCTGCCGCACGGTCGACGCGTCAGCCGCGACTGCTCCGGTGTATGACGTCGTTTACGCGTACCAGGGCCAGAACTTCCATGTTCGCCTCGACCACGATCCGGGCGATCGTCTCGCGCTGCCGGTGCGCGGCATCGTCAATGAATGAAGTCGCCGCTGGCGATAACACCATTCAGCGCGCACGCAAGCGGAAGCGCTCGCGGTAGTCGCCCGGTGTCAGCGAAGTCTCGCGCTTGAACAGCTTGCGGAAGCTCGGCACGTCGCTATAGCCACAGCGCTCGACGACCTCGTCGAAACTCAACTGGGTGGCTTCGAGCAGCGCCTTGGCGCGTTCGACGCGCAGATGCTGGATATAGCCGAGCGGGGTCGCGCCGAAATGCGCGCGGAAATGCCGCAGCAGGCTGCGCTCGCTCGTGCCGCAGTGTGAGGCGAGCCGCGACACGCTGATCTGGTTGTGCAGTTCCTTGTCGAGGAAATGCGTGATCTTCTCCGCGAGCGAATGGCGCGGTTTTTCCAGCAGGGCCTGGCTGACATAGGGTGCCTGGCTCTGGCGCTCGGTGTCGAGCAGCATCATGCGGCTTGTCTGTAGCGCGAGTTCCTCGCCGGCAAATTCCGCGATCAGGCGGACCACGAGTGAAAACACCGCCGTCGACGCGCCGGTCGTGAGGATGTTTCCGTCTTCGATCATCAACGCCTGCTCTTGGAGCTGCACCGCCGGGAAGTGGCGGCGGAACGAGCTTGCCATCCACCAACTGGTCGTCGCGCGGCGGCCATCGAGCAGACCGGCCATGGCGAGCAGGTAGGTGCCGCTGCAGGTTGCCGCGATGCGCGTGCCACGAAGGTGAAATGCGCGCAGCGCGGCGAACTCGGGTTCGAATTCCGCGCGCCGCTGCCACAATTCGCCCGGACGATGATGGTTGATGCCCGGCACGAGGACCAGATCGAAATGCTGATCGCGTCCTAGCGGCTTGATATCGCTGATCTCGATGCCGGACTCGCTGCGCACGCGTTTGGCGTTGCGCGCGCTGAAGACGATGCTCTCGAATTTCGGCGCGTCGTTGGGCGAGCGGATCTCGGCCAGCGTCTGCGCCACGCGCAGCGCGTCGGCAGGTCCGGAAAGGCTCGACAGCATGCAGCCGTCGAGCGCCATCAATCCCAGGTGGAACGTCCTTCGAGTCATCGCATCAGCCCTAGTCATCGATCAACACGGAGCCGACGTTCGCATTGATCCAGTTCAAGGCGACCGCCGGGACGAACAAGGCGACATCGCCGTCGGCTTTCTCGCCGCATGCGCGCAGCGCAACGTGCTGCGGAAATCCGGCCGGCAGGGCCGTTACCGATGGGGCGACGAGTTGCGGCTTGCCTTCGCCGTCCTGGCTGACGAACCACAGTCCTTTCGGTATCGGCTGTCGGCTGCCGCAGTCTTTCGCGTGGTCGCTTACCTCGACTTCGTCGCCACGCAGCGGCTGCAGCTGCCAGCGATGGGAATGCTGCTTCAACGTCGCCGTATATTGACCGTCGAAAATGTACAACGGCTCGTAGGTTGGCGTGGCGGCGGCAAGCGAACCGGCGCCAATCGCCGCGGAGGCGAACAGGGCAATCAATGAGCGCTTGAGCATGGCGGTATCTCCAGTAACGAACCTAAGCGAACTGACGAGTCCAGCGCGTTGCTGGAGTGGCAGCGCTAC
>DASSGP010000036.1:0-22672 GCA_035693405.1 Rudaea sp.
GTTGTTGACCGTGTTCGTGTCGCCGCCGCCGGAAACCGTCGCCGAGCTCGATTGCGGCGTGGAAGCATTCCCGGCCACGTTCACCGTCACCGTGATGAACGGATACGTCGTGAAATTTGGCAGCACGTCGCTGCGCGTGCAGGTCAACGTCGCCAGGACACAAGACCAGCCCGGACCCGCGATCGCGGTCGCCGTGAGTCCCGCGGACAATGTATCCACCACGGTCACGGTGGAACCGTCGGTCGAGAAGCCGCCGATGTTGGAGTTGTCGACCCTGAGGCTGTAGGTCTTGCCGATGTCACCCTCGTTCCAGGTTCCGCTGTGGAACACGTCTATCGAAAGGTCCGGCACCTTCTGTACGACCGTGGTCGGGTCGCTGGCGCCGTCGTTGCCCGTGTTTGTCTCGCCGCCGCCCGACACCGTTGCGTTGTTGGTTACCATCGCCGCAGCATTGCCGGCGACGTTCACCGTCAACGTGATGGCCGGGTAGCTGCTGCTTCCCGCCAGTGCATCACTGCGCGTGCAGGTCAGCGTGGCCAGCGTGCAGTTCCAGCCACTGCCTTCGATGTTCGTGGCGGTCAGGCCGCCCGGCAGTGTGTCTGTTACCGTGACCGTTCCGGTCGATGCGTGAGTACCTGCATTCGTTACGAACAGCGTGTAGGTATCGCCCACGTCGCCCTGGGTGAAGTTGCCGCTGTGGCCCTTGATGATCGTCATGTCTGCCACTGGCGGCGCGGCAATGGCTGACTGGGCCAGGAGAGCCAGCGCAAACAATATGGCCAAGCGGGATTTCAGGCGCACTGCCGGTAAAGAACGAGGAGCAGGTAGTGATGCGTTCATCGCATTTCTCAATAGAATGAGGCGGCCGGTTCCCTGGGCATGGTTCTCACTTCAATGCTAACGACGCAGGACGCCCGAACGAACATTCGAGCCGCGGCGCGGTCTTGGCGCTTGGGCATCGGCGATTGGGCCATGGGTCAACATCATCCCCACCCAACCCTCCCTTGAAGGCAAGGGCTTCAGAGCCACGCGCAAAGCATCGCCCCGGTTCTGAAAAAAAAGGTAATCTGCGCGACCGATGCGAGTTCTCGTCGATCAACTCAAGCACCGCGGCGTGTTCAGGGCGGCTGCGTACTATGCCGCGGGCGCGTGGCTGGTGGTCCAGGTTGCGACCGCGGTCTTTCCGTTTCTCGAGTTCCCGAACTGGTCGGTGCGCCTGATCATCGTTTCCGTGATCGCCGGCTTTCCGGTCGCGCTGCTGGTGTCGTGGTTCTACCGCTGGACTCCGGGTGGACTCGAGCGCGAGATCGAACCTGCAGACCACGCGCGCGTCGTGGCGCCCGCGGCGCCAGCGCGTGAAAACGCCATCGCCGTGTTGCCGTTCGCGGACCTGAGTCCACAGAAGGATCAGGAATATTTTGCCGACGGGCTCGCCGAGGAGTTGCTCGGCCTGCTGGCGCAACTGCCGCAGCTGCAGGTGATCGCGCGCAGTTCCTCGTTCTCGTTCAAGGGCCGGAACCTCGACGTCAGGACGATCGCGGGCAAGCTCGGCGTCGCCTCCGTGCTCGAGGGCAGCGTGCGCAAATCCGGCAACCGTCTGCGTGTGACCGCACAGTTGATTCGCGCGGCCGACGACGCGCAATTGTGGTCGCAGACCTACGAGCGCGAGCTGACCGACGTGTTCGAGGTGCAGGATCAAATCGCGAACGCCGTCGTGGCGGCGCTCAAGATCAAGCTGCTGCCGAGCCAGCACGTGACCAACGTGCATCGCACCGGCAACACCGAGGCCTATGACCAGTTCCTGCTCGGGCAGAACGTCATCCGCCGTGGCCGCTATGACGACTACCGGCGCGCTCTGGCCGCGTTCCAGCGCGCCGTCGCGCTCGATCCCGACTACGGCGCGGCCTGGGCGGCGCTCGCCCTGGCGCAGAGTTCGGTCGCGGATTTTGCCGCGACGAATCCAGGCGAGCGCTCGGCCGCGAAGCTCGAGGCGCTGGCAACGGCGGACAAGGCAATCGCCGTCGCGCCGGAGCTTGCGGATGGCTACGCCATCCGCGCGCATCTGCGCCGCAACCAATTGTGGGACTGGACCGGCGCAGTGCAGGATCTGGAGCGCGCGCTGGCTCTGGAACCAAACAAGACCGACACGTTGCAGCCTTATGGTTTGATGCTGATTATCCTCATGCGCTATGACGAAGCGATCGTCGCAAGCCGCACCGCGATCGCGTCCGATCCGCTGTCGTGGCTCTCGTGGATGATGCTCGGGGCGACGCTCTGGCGCGCAGGGCAGGTCCAGGAAGCGCGCGAGGCGTTCGAGCATGCTCTGGACATCAGTCCGGACTCGAGTTTCACACGATATGAATTCGGCTGTCTGGAGCTCGAGCAGGGCCGCACCGGGCAGGCGCTCGAGCATTTCCACAAGGCCGGCGCGGCTTTCAGCGAGGCCGGCATCGCGATGGCCGAGCACACGCTCGAGCATGAGCGCGAATCGCAAGCCGCGCTCGCCGAACTGGAGTCGAAGTACGCCGTCGGATTTTCTTATCAGATTGTCCAGGCGCACGCGTGGCGCGGCGAGCGCAACGCTGCTTTCGAGTGGCTGGAACGCGCCTACGCACAGCGCGACGCCGGTGTGACGCGCATGCGCGGCGATCCGATGCTCGCGCCGCTCAGGGACGACCCGCGCTACGTCGCTTTCGTGCGCAAACTGAACTTCCCCGATTCCGCCCGATAGAGAGGCAATTCCCATGGAAACGCTGAGCGTGCACAACCCCCTGTTCGCCACCTATGTGATCGCCGCCAGCTTGATGATCCTGAAGGCGGTGGCCATGTCGTGGCTCACCGTGGTGCGCATGATGCAGGAGAAGGGCGGTTTCCGCGCGCCCGAGGACACGCGCAAGACGCTGTTCAATCCCGAACCCAATGCTGCGCAGACCAGTCCCAACGAACGCGTCGAGCGCGTCCGGCGTATCCAGCAGAACGACCTCGAGAGCTTGCCGTACTTCCTGGTGGCGGGATTCCTGTTCGTGCTGACCGGGCCGTCGCTGACGCTGGCGCGCATCCTGCTGTACGGTTTCGTCGTGGCTCGGCTGTTGCATTTTGCCGCGTATCTGAGCGCGCGCGATCACGAAACCCGCGCCACGCTCTGGAGCCTGAGTTCGTTCATCCTGATCTTCATCACCGGCTGGACGCTCGTGAGCGCGCTGGAGTCGTGAGAAAAGACATGCGCGCAGTCGAGGCTTCGGGTACGTGAACGTCGATCCGGTATTCTCCCGGGACGTCGCCGCCGCTATCGCGCGTGGCGGTCCTGTGCTCGCGCTCGAATCGACGATCGTCGCGCATGGTCTGCCGTGGCCCGACAATCTCGACATCGGCCGCGAACTCGAGGCCGCCGCGCGCGATGCCGGTGCGGTTCCAGCGACGATCGCGGTGTTCGACGGTATTGCGCAGATCGGCTTGTCGGATGCGCAGCTTGAGCGGCTGGCGCGCGAGGCGGACACGTTCGTCAAGGCCGGCGCCGCCGACCTTCCGGTGATCGTTTCGCGCGGCGGCAATGCCGCGACGACAGTGTCGGCGACCGCGACGCTGGCAGCGCGCGCCGGTATCCGCGTGTTCGCGACCGGCGGCATCGGCGGGGTGCACCGTGGCGACGCGCTGGATATTTCGAGCGATCTGACCACGCTCGCGCGAACACCGATCGCGCTGGTGTCCGCGGGCGCGAAGGCGATCCTCGATCTGCCGCGCACGCTCGAAGTGCTCGAGACGCTCGGCGTGCTCGTGATCGGCTATCGCACGGATGAGTTTCCGGCGTTCTATACGCGCCGTTCCGGACTGCGGCTCGAACACCGCTGCGATACTGTCGAAGAACTCGCGCGCGTGCTCCGCGCGCGCTGGGCGCTCGATCAGGGCGGCGTGCTGATCGCCAATCCGATTCCGGAAGAAGCCGCGCTGCCGCCGACGCAGATCGAGACGGCGATCGCCGCGGCGTTGGCGCTTGCCGCGCGCGATGGAATCAGCGGCAAGGCGTTGACACCATTCCTGCTGTCCGAGCTTGCTCGCACGACCGGCGGCGCTTCGGTGCGGGCCAATCGGGCACTGGCGCTGAGCAATGCGCGCGTCGGTGCTGCGCTGGCGAAGGCGCATGCCTCAAATGGTCGAGCCTCTGGAGTCTCGTGAACTCTTCTCGTACGAACTGGGCGGCGTGGCGCCGCCCCGCAATGCGCTTACGCGGCTGCGTGACGCGCCAACGTGGATTTGCGCCACAGCGCATCGATGCTGATCGAACCGGGACCGTGCGCGGCGAGGGTCAGGAAGCCGCCGGCGATCGCGACATTCTTCAGCAGGTGGATGAACTGGTTCTGGTCGGCGAGATTGAAGTGGAACAGGATCGCCGAGGCGATCGAGAACAACGCGAGCGCAATCGCTGTCGGGCGTGTGAACGCGCCGGCGAGTATCGCCAGTCCGCCGCCGAGTTCGAGCGCGATGACGAGTGGCAGCAGGGCGCCGGGCACGCCGGAGGCAGCCATATATTGTTCGGTGCCGGTATATGCGGCGATTTTGCCGAATCCGGAAATGATGAAGATCAACGATAGGCCGACGCGGCCGAGTAACGCATTCAACGATTGCATGGAAGAACTCCTGTTGGCGGCGGGCGATATCGCCCGATTCCGGGGAGTCCAAGATGCCTGCTCCGTCGCCGCAGAAGAAGTAGGAGGGAAAGAACAGCGTGTTCCACCTCCGGAACGATCCGGTTTGCGTGCAGTGGTCGGGTGACGAGGCCGGTCCGCTGCGGCCTGACAACGGCCTTGCAACCGATGCGTCGATCGGAACTTCGCCTGCGTATTCGGCTGCCCTGATTGCGTTACCATGCCGTGTCGCGCGCAGAGGCGGAGAGCGGCTTGATCTCACAGGGGCGGGGATTCTTCTACGAACTCAAGCGGCGTCATGTCGTGCGCGTGGCGGTCGCGTATGCCGTCGCCGCGTGGGTCTTGCTGCAGCTCGCGTCGATCGTGTTTCCGGCGTTCGGCGCGCCGGACTGGGTGCTCAAGGTCGTCATCACCCTGATCACACTGGGCTTTCCGATCGCGCTGATCCTCGCCTGGGCGTTCGAGCTGACTCCGGACGGCATCCGCCGCACGGAGCCGGCGCTTTCGCCCGAAGCGCGCGCTCCGGAACTGCATCATCGCGTAGGCCGTTCGCTGAACACGGTCGTGATTGCAGCGCTGGCGTTGGCCGTGGCAGTGCTGTTGTGGCGCCAGTTCGGCTCGAACGCGACACGCGGTGAGTCGAAACCGGCAGCGCAAGCCAGTGCGGCGCCATCCGGCAAGTCGATCGCCGTGCTGCCGTTCGAAAGCCTGAGCGAGGACAAGGCCAACGCCTACTTCGCGACCGGCATGCAGGATGAAATCCTCACGCGCCTGGCCGGCATCCGAGATCTCAAAGTTATCTCGCGCACGTCGACCGCGCAGTACGCCAGCCATCCGGCCGACCTGAAAAGCGTCGGCGCGCAGCTCGGCGTTGCCGCCGTCATCGAAGGCACGGTGCAGAAGGCCGGCGACGCGGTGCACATCAACCTCCAGCTGATCGATACGCAGACCGACAGCCACCTGTGGGCCGAGAGTTACGATCGTGAGCTCAAGGACATCTTCGCGGTCGAGCGCGACGTGGCGGAAAAAGTCGCTGGTGCGCTGAAGGCCACGTTGATGCCGGAGGAAGTCGCGCGCGTCGCCAGCGTGCCGACGCAGGACTCCGAGGCGTACGACTTGTACCTGCGCGCCCTCGCGTTTTCCACGCGCGCCAACGACCAATACGCGTTGACGAGGGTACTGATGCCGCAGGCGATCGAATTGCTGCAGCAGGCCATAGCGAAGGACCCGAAGTTCGCATTGGCCGCGGCTCTGCTCGGCCAGGCGCACATGTACATGTATTTTTTCGCCCCGGACCGCACCGATACGCGTCTGGCTGCCGCGAAGGCGGCCGCCGATCAGGCGCTGGCGCTGCAACCCGACCTCGGCGAGGCGCACTTTGCGCTCGCCGTGTACTGGTATTGGGGGTTTCGCGATTACGCGCGCGCGCACGTCGAACTCGATCTGGCGCGCAAGATATTGCCGCACAGCGAACTTGTCGAGCAGATCGGCGCTGCCATTTTCCGGCGAGAGGGCAAGTGGGACTTGGCGCTCGAAGGTCTCCATCGCGCACGCAATTTCGATCCGCGCAACTCGAGCCCGTCCTTCGAGTTCGGCCAGACGTACGCGCAACTGCGGCGCTATGCGGATGCCGACCAGGCGTACGCACGGGCCGCAGAGCTGTCCCCGGAACCGGCGCTTTCGCAACTGCGGCGCGCGCAGAACACGGTGGCGTGGAAGGGCGACCTTGCGCCGCTGCGCGCCACGTTGACCGGGCTCGCGCCGGCGAGCGATGCCTATCGGACGAACGCCTCGGCATTTTTCGACTTGGCCTGGCTGTCGCGGGATTTTGCCGCTGCCGCTCGCGTCGCCGAGGAATCGGAAACGCCGAACTGGACGTTTTCGCGCGGCAATTCGGTCTTGCCGCGGCGGCTCCGCCTTGCCTGGGCTTATACCGCGATGGGCAATGCGGAAAAGGCCAAAGCGCTCTACTTGGACGTTCATGCGGCGTATCAGGCCGCCGTGCGCGAGCGGCCGGGCGACTGGGACCGCCACATGGCCCTGGGCCTTGCCGCCGCCAGTCTCGGGCTCAAGGAAGAGGCCATCGCCGAGGGACGCCGCGCCGTCGAGATGCTGCCGATCACCCGTGACGCGTTCGCCGGGCCGGAATATCTGGTCTATCTCGCGCAGCTGTACGTCGCCGTCGGCGAAAACGCTCAGGCGATCGATCTGCTGCAGCAAGTGATGTCGATACCGGCGGGTCTGTCGATGTCGTCGGCCATTCTCAAGCTCGATCCGATCTGGGACCCGTTGCGCAAGGATCCGCGCTTCGACGCCTTGGTCAAGCAGTCCGAGGGCGGTGCGCCACATGGATGATTTCCTGCGGCGCCTGCGCGAGCGCAAGCTCGTGCAGTGGTCTCTGGCGTATCTCGCCGCGGCCTTCGCCCTGATCCAGGTGCTCGACATCGTCGCGCAGCGCTTCGGCTGGCCGGAACAGGTCGTGCGCCTCGTCATTGTCGCGCTCAGCATTGGATTCTTCGTGACGCTCGTGCTGGCCTGGTACCACGGCGAGCGCGGCGCCCAACGCGTGACCGGCACCGAACTGATGATCCTCGCGCTGCTGCTCGCGATCGGCGGCGGATTGCTGGGGAAGTTCGCCGGCGGCGCACGCGACGATGCCGCGGCGATTCCGGCTGGCGCCCATGCCGATCGAAACGCTGCCGGGGCCAGTGCGATCCCGGCAAAATCGGTCGCCGTCCTCCCATTCGAGAACTTCAGCGACGAAAAAGCCAACGCGTACTTTGCCGGCGGCATGCGCGACGAAATCCTGACGCGCCTGGCGGGAATCCGCGACCTGAAAGTGATCTCGCGCACGTCGACCGAGCAGTACGCAAGTCATCCGCCCGACCTGAAGACGGTCGGCCGCCAACTCGGCGTCGCGACCGTGCTCGAGGGCAGCGTGCAACGCGCCGGCGACACCGTGCACATCACTCTGCAGCTGATCGATACCCAAACGGACGCTCACGTGTGGGCGGAAAGCTATGACCGCGACGTGAAGGACATCTTTGCGGTCGAGCGCGACATCGCGCGGACCGTCGCCGGCGCGCTGAAGGCGAAACTGCTGCCGGAGGAAGTCGAACGCGTTGGCGAGGTCGCCACGCGGAACACCGAGGCGCACGACCTGTATCTGCGCGGCCGTGTCTATTTCAACCGCGCCAACGACCAGTTTGCATTGACCGCGACGGAAATGCCGCAGGCGATCGCGCTGTTCGAGCAGGCGCTGGCCAAGGATCCGGGATTCGCGCTCGCCGAAGCCGACCTGGCCACCGCGCACATGAACATGTACTGGTTCGCGCCGGACCGCACGCCCGCGCGGCTTGCTGCGGCCAAGGCCGCAGTCGACAAGTCGCTGGTCGACCAGCCCGGACTGGCTGCGGCACATGTTCCATTGGCGCTCTACTACTACTGGGGATTCCGCGATTATGTGCAGGCGCTGCAGCATCTGGAGATTGCGCGCCGGGCGAGGCCGAACGACGCTGATGTCGTCCAGTTCATCGCGTCGATCGCTCGGCGTCAGGCGCAGTGGGAGAGCGCGCTCGAAGGCTACCGTGAGGCCGCCGCGCTGAATCCTCGCGCCAGCATTGCCCATTTCCTGATGGGCGAGATCTACCTGCAGTTGCGCCACTATGCGGAATCCGAGCGGGCTCAGTTGCGCGCGATCGATCTCGCCGCCGACCCCGGGGCGGCCCACGTCCGCCATGCGGAAACGCTGTTGTACTGGAAGGGCGACCTGGCTGCGCTGCGCACCGCGCTCGACGCGCTGACGCCGGGAAGTGACGCCTATTCGGGAAACGTCAGCTGGTTCTATCGACTGCACTGGTGGTCGCGCGACTACGCCGGAGCCATCCGCATCGCGGAGTCGAATGTGGCCGACACCTGGACCGAAGCGGGCAATCTCGTGCTGCCGAGGAAACTGTGCCTGGCGCAGGCGTATGCGGCCGGCGGCGATCCCGCGAAGGCGAAGCAGCTGTTCGCGGAGGTGCGTGGGCAGTTGCAAGCCGCGCTGCAATCCTCGCCGCAGAGCCCCGACCTGCACATCGCACTCGGGTTCGCCGACGCCGGCCTCGGCATGAAGGAAGAAGCGATCGCCGAGGGACGCAAAGGTGTGGAACTGATGCCGACGAGTCTGGATGCATTCACCGGTCCCGTTTATCTCGGCAAGCTGGCGCAGATCTACGTCCGCGTCGGCGCCAACGACGAGGCGATCGGCATTCTCGAGCAGCTGTTCGCAATGCCGGCCGGACACGTCGTGACGCCGCCGTTGCTGAAACTCGACCCGATTTGGGATGCGCTGCGTGAGAACGCGCGATTCAAGCAGTTGCTGATGAGCGAGCAGACGCCGGTGCCGCTGTCCGCGAAGCCCTGAGCAGTCTGTTTCGCGAACGACCGTTACCTGCGCGGCGATCAGCACCAGTGCGCGGAATCGGAGGCGCTGCCTCGCGCGTGGCACGCTGCCGGAACGTTGTGCCACAATCCTGCCCGAGAGTGGGGGGAGTTTCATGCCCGTTTCTGATTCTGCAGTGCCGCGCACGACAAGCAGGCGTGCGATCGATTCGATCTTCGCCTGATGAGTGAGCGGCCGAATTTTTTCGACGAACTCAAGCGCCGGCACGTCTATCGCGTGGCCGTCGCCTACGCCGTGGTCGGCTGGCTGCTGATTCAGGTCGTCGCCACGGTCGCGCCGCAGCTCAATCTGCCCGAGTGGTCGCCGAAGCTGATCACGCTGATCATCCTGGTTACCTTCCCGATCGCGCTGATCCTGGCATGGGCGTTCGAGCTGACTCCCGAAGGCATCCGCCGCACCGAGCCTGTGTACTCGCCCGAAGCAAGGCCGCAGGAAGTCACCCGGCGCGTCGGCAAGCAGCTCAACGCGATCATCATCGGGGTGATGGCGCTCGTCATCGTGTTGCTGTTGGCCGAACGGTTCGTGGCGCACAAGGCGCCGGCCGACAGCGTGCCCGCTGCTGCCGCGGCCTCCGGCAAGAGTGCGCCGGCCGCAGGCGCACTGGCCAAGTCGATTGCCGTGCTGCCGTTCGACAATCTCAGCGACGACAAATCCAACGGTTACTTCGCGACCGGCATGCAGGACGAGATCCTGACGCGCCTGGCGGGCATCCACGACATCAAGGTCATCTCGCGCACCTCGACCGAGAAATATGCCAGTCATCCGCCCGACCTGAAAACCGTCGGCCGGGAGCTCGATGTAGCGACCGTGCTCGAAGGCAGCGTACAGAAGGCCGGCGATTCGGTGCATATCAACGTGCAGCTGATCGACACGGCGAACGACGGCCATCTGTGGGCGCAGAGCTACGACCGCGACCTGAAGGACATCTTCGCGGTCGAGCGCGATGTCGCACAGAACATCGCCGACGCGCTGAAGGCGCATCTCAAGCCGCAGGAAGTGGCGCAGGTCGCCGCCGTGCCGACGACGAACCCGGCTGCGTACGACCTGTACCTGCGCGCAACGGAGCATTACAACCGCGCGCACGACCAGGACGTGCTGACGGCAACGGAGATGCCGCAGGCGATCGCGATGTTCGAGCAGGCGCTCGTCGTCGATCCGCAGTTCGCGCTGGCCGCCGCGAAGCTCGCCGACGCGCACATGCGCATGTACTTCAACGCGCCGGATCGCACCGAAACGAGGCTCGCGGCAGCCAAGACAGCGGCTGACCGCGCGCTGGCGCTGCGGCCGGGGCTTGGCGAAGCGCAACTTGCGCTGGCCGAGTACTACTACTGGGGGCACCGCGACTATGCCGCGGCCACCGAGCAGGCGCAACTCGCGCAGCAGTCGCTGCCGAACAGCGCCGACGTCGCGGGCGCCCTCGCCGCGATCGCGCGTCGCCAAGGCCGCTTCGACGATTCGCTGGCCGGCTTTCAGCGCGCGGCGCGGTTCGATCCGCGCAGTTCGTATGGCCTCGATCAGCTCGGCCTTACCTACCAGATGCTGCGCCGCTATGCGGACGCGGACCAGGCGTTCAGCCAGTCGGTGGCCGTCGCCCCGGATCCGTCGGACGAGCGCGTGACTCACGGGTTGAACTCGGCGCTCTGGAAGGGCGATCTCGAGCCGTTGCGTGCTGCCCTGCAGGGCCTGGCACCGGACAGCGACGCGTACGCCGGCAATGCGTTGGCTCGGTTCACTCTCGCCTGGTGGTCGCACGACTACTCGGCCGCGATCGGCGTGGCGCAAGCCGGCGGTGTTGCAGCCTGGGCCGACGGCAACAACATCGCCTTGCCGCGCGAGCTCTACCTCGCGTTCGCTCACGAAGCCGCCGGTGAGGCCGCGAAAGCGAAACAGGCCTATTCGAACGTCGACGCAGCGGTCGGCGCGATACTGAAGAAGCAACCGGACAGCGCCGAGTTGCACCTCGCCCTCGGCTTTGCCGAGGCCGGACTCGGCCGCAGGGGGGGCGCCCTGCTCGAGGGCCGCCGCGCCGCCGAGTTGATGCCGGTCCGCCGCGACGTAATCAGCGGACCCGGCATGCAGGTTTGGCTCGCACAGCTCGAGGCGCGCGTGGGCGAAAAAGACGCCGCGTTCGAACGTCTCCAGCAGATAATCGGGTTGCCCAGCGGCGGTGCGATCTCGCCGGCAGTGCTGAAGCTGGATGCTGTCTGGGATGCGTTGCGCTCCGATCCGCGCTTCGATGCGTTGCTCAAGCAGGGCGAACGCGAAGTGAGAACCACACCGCAAGGATGAAAGCGGCTTCATGGAAGCCGCCCCGCTTCGGTTGTCAGAGCAAGCAGGTCCCGGATCACGCTGGGACTGCGGTGTGCTCCCCTACATGTCGTGCTTGGCAACCTCGAACCCGGCCGCCTTGTACGTCGTCCAGCGTTTGCGCGAGCCAAGCCGCTGATCCTCGTCCGCAGGCACGACTTCGAGCACGCGCTCGAACAGGCCGGGTGCGCAGTCGTCGCGCAGGTTAATGACGAGTGCGCGATCGGCCGTCTGCGATTCCGGAGCGGCGATCAGCACCGGAGTGATCGCGTCGTCGTCATCGCCGGCGATCTGGTGTGGAATGAATGCGTCCTCGTCGAACTCCCACAGCTTTTCGTCGAGTTGCTCGGCCTGGTCGAACGAACGCGCGAGAATCAACGTCGGCTGGCCGGTCTCGAACGCCTTCTTTGCCAGCTCGCAGACGAGCAGCAACGGATCATCGCGGAAGCGCGGCTTGGCGATGAGGTAGAAGTCGGCGCGGGGCATCTGGGAGCAGGGGCTAGGGAGAGCAGGGGCTAGGGACTAGGGACCAGGGAGTGCAGGAGCGCGCTCTTACTGGCCCCTAGTCCCTGGCCCCTGGCCCCTCATCCCTGACGATCCAGCAGATACTGAACCAACAAAGGCACCGGCCTTCCAGTAGCCGAACCCTTGCGCCCGTCTTCCCATGCCGTTCCGGCGATGTCCAGGTGTGCCCAGCGATAACCTTCGGTGAAGCGCGACAGGAAGCAGGCAGCCGTGATCGCGCCGGCGTACTTGCCGCCGATGTTGGCGATGTCGGCGTAGCCGGTGTCGAGCTGGCTCTGGTAGTCATCCCACAGCGGCAGGCGCCAGGCGCGATCGAGCGTAGCCTCGCCCGCCGCGAGCAGATCGGAGGCGAGTGCTTCGTCCTTCGTCATCAGGCCCGATGCGTGCTTGCCGAGCGCAACGACGCACGCGCCGGTCAGGGTCGCGACGTCGATGATGATCTGCGGCTTGAATTTCTGCACGTAGGTCAGTGCATCGCACAGGATCAGGCGGCCTTCGGCGTCGGTGTTGAGCACTTCTATGGTTTGCCCCGACATGGACGTGACGACGTCGCTGGGCCGCTGCGCCTTGCCGCCCGGCATGTTCTCGGCCGCGGGCACGATGCAGACCAGGTTGATCCTGATCTTCAGTTCGACCGCGGACAGGAACGCGCCGAGCACGCTGCCGGCGCCGCACATGTCGAATTTCATCTCTTCCATGCCGGCGCTCGGCTTGATCGAGATGCCGCCGGTGTCGAAGGTGACGCCCTTGCCGACCAGCGCGTAGGGCTTGTCGTTCTCGCCGCCGCCGCGCCACTGCAGCACGATCAGCTTCGGTCCGTTGACCGAGCCCTGCGCGACGCCTAGCAGCGCGCCCATACCGAGCCTGGCCATGTCTTCTTCTTCGAGGATCTCGCAGCTCACGCCGGGATGTTCCTGCGCCAGCTTCTGCGCCTGTTCGGCGATGTAGGCCGGCGTGCAGATGTTCGGCGGCAGGTTGCCGAGCTCGCGCGTGAAGCGCACGCCCTTGGCGATTGCTTCGGCCGTGCCCAGCGCGACCGCCGAGTTTGCCGGGGCCGCGAATGCGAGCGCGGCAAATTCCGGAGTCTTGGATTTTTCGCGCGGCTTGAATGTGGCGCTGTACTTGTAGGCCTGCGCGTCGCTGGCCAGGGCCGCTGCGCGCACGACCCATGCCGAATCCTTCGTCGGGACTTCGACCTCGGTCAGATACGACACGGCGCTATCGATCGGCAATCCCTTGAGCACGCGAGCGGCTTCGGCGCAGGCGCGCTGGAAACGGGCGGCGTCGAATTTTTTCTGCTCGCCGAGTCCGATGACCAGCACCCGCGGCGCGGCGACGTTGGCCAGGCCGAACAGCAGCTGGCTCGTACCCGGCTTGCCATTGACGTCGCCGGCTTCGATCAGGCGCTTGATCGCGCCGCCGGACTTTTCGTCGATACGCGCCGCCGCAACGGACAGCGTGCGTTCCTCGAACACGCCGACGACGACGCAAGGCGTGGCCGCGCTTTCGGCCGGATCGCTGTTGAGACTGAACTTGATGGTCATGGAGTATCCACAAAAAAGAAGGTCGTAACGGCGCTGGGCCGGTACACTTAAGGAGCCTTGAACGCAGCGCCCGGTTCAATGGGCGTCGCTTTTCCAATCGCGAATTGCTTAGTTTACTGCAAGCCTTCCGTCCATGCTGCGTATTGTCGACCGCTACCTCGTGCGTGAACTGTCGGTGAGCTTTCTCGCCGCTGTCGCGATCCTGTTGCTGGTCACGGTCGGCGCGACGGTCGCCGATCTGCTTGCCAAGATCGCGCGCGGCCGCGTCGCCGCCGATTTGTTGCTTGCGCTGATTGGACTGCGCACGGTGGATTCGCTGACGCTGCTGGTGCCGCTGGCGCTGTTTCTCGGTGTCCAGCTTGCGTACGGGCGGCTGTACCGCGAGAGCGAAATGGCGGTATTCGCAGCCTCCGGGCTGCCGGTGACCGGACTCGTGCGGCCGCTCCTGCTGCTGGCTGTTCCGATGACGTTCGCGATGGCGCTGATTTCGTTCTGGCTTGCGCCGGCCGCCGTGCGCCAGGCGCAGGCGTTGCAGGAAGAGGCGAGCCGTTCGCTGATCGTCGCGGGACTCGAGCCGGGCCGTTTCGTCGAACTGCCGAACAACGATGGCGTCATGTACGTCGATTCGATGAACGCCGATGGCACGAAGTTCAAGAAGATGTTCGTGGCCAGCGAACGCACCGACGCCGAGGCCGGCCGCACCAATCTCAATGTCATCACCGCGGCCGACGGCGAGCTTTATCACGATGCCAACGGCGCCGAGCGCTATCTCGGACTCAATGACGGCTTTCGCGTCGAAGGCGTGCTCGGCCAGGACAACTACCGGCTGATGCGCTACGCGCGCAACGACGTCAAGTTGACCGATACCGAAGCCGACGCGAATGCCGATTCGGTCAAGCGCAGTGCGCCGACGACGGCGCTGCTGGCGAGCAACGACATCGTGCAGCGCACCGAATTCCAGTGGCGCCTGGCCGCGCCGCTGTCGGTGCTCGTGCTCGTTCTGCTTGCGCTGCCGCTGGCGAAGTCGTCGCCGCGCGAGCCGCGCTACGCGCGGCTGCTGATCGCTTTGCTGTCCTGGGTCATCTATTACAACTGCCTGGCGATCGGCCGTTCCAAGCTCAGCCAGGGCGTGCTCGATCCACGCGTCGGCTTCTGGTGGGTGCAGGTTCCGACGGTGCTGTTCGCGCTGTACCTGCTCTGGCGCAGCCAACGCCTGCCGCGTCCGCGGCAGCTGTCGGCGCGCGCGCGCGCCGGGGCGGCGTGATGCGCCGCGTGATCTTCAAGAAAGTCGACAAGCTCGTCGCGATTTCGGTGCTCGGGGCGGTGTTGCTGGCCTGGGGTTTCCTGGTCGGACTCGACGCGTTCAAGATATTTCTCGGCGAGATCAACGACGTCGGAACCGGCGACTATACGCTGACGAAGGCGCTCGTCTTCACTCTGCTGACCGTGCCGCGCCGCGCCTATCAGTGGTTCGGATATGCCGCATTGATCGGCGGCTTGCTCGGCATGGGCATGCTCGCCACGAGCGGCGAATTGACCGCGCTACGGGCGGCCGGATTGTCCAAATTCCGCATCTGCATTTCCGTGATCCTGTCGCTGACCGTGCTGACCGGGCTGACCATGCTGATGGGCGAGACGATCGGACCGCGCGGCGAGCAGAAGGCTGAAGCGCTGGCACTTTCGGCCAAGGCGAAGGACGTGACGATCGGCAAGGGCGGCAGCCTGTGGGCGCGCGACGGCGAGACCGTGATCAACGCCAAGCATGGCCGCACGCGCGGCACGCAGGCCGGCGCCACGGTCGAACTCAGTGACGTGCGCGTGTTCGAGTTCACGCCGGAGGGCCAACTCACCGCGCTGTCGACGGCAAAGACGGCGACCCACGCGCAAGGTCAGTGGAAGCTCAACGATGTGCGCCGCACCGAGTTTGCCGGAACGTCGGCGACGACGACTACGCAGGCGCAGACGCAGTGGCAATCTGCGCTCGACCCGGACGTGCTGTCGAAGTCGATGATCCACCCTGAATACCTGGCCGCGAGCGATCTGTCGCGCAACATCGACTACATGCGCCGCAACCATCAGGACGCATCCAGCTACGAGCGCGCCTACTGGGGCCGCGTCTTCTATCCATTCAACGTGCTGGTGCTGGCATTCTGCGCCGTGCCGTTCGCTTTCGGCGCGTTGCGCACCGGTGGATTCGGCAAGCGCCTGTTCGTCGGCATGGCGCTGGCGATCAGCTACTACTTCTTCCAGAGCGCGGTGGTCAGCATGGGCGCCGTGTACAACATGAACCTGGCCTGGGCCAATGCGCTGCCGTCGCTGTTGCTGGCGCTGGCAGCGGTGGTTTATTTCAGGCGCTATGCGTGAATAGGGACTAGGGACTAGGGACTAGGGACTAGGGACTAGGGAAGATGGGCTGTACGGCGTATCGGCTCTTATGCTGGCCCCTAGCCCCTAGCCCCTAGTCCCTGGCCCCTTCTTCTCCAGCCGCACCATCACGGTTCCCGCCGCGATATCGTGCCACGTACGATTCTGCGCATCGAACAAGGCCCACCAGAAGCCGAGGCCAATGGCGGCAAGCGAAATCAGGGACACGCCGAAGCGCACGAGTGACTGACGCGTATCCAGCGACGTTCCGTCTGCGCGCACGATGCGCAGACGCCACGCGCGCATACCGATGGTCTGGCCGCCGCGGCGCCAGGAAATGACGAAGTACGCGCCCGTCACCGCGAGCAGCAACGCCTGCACGAGGATCTTGTCTGGCAACCGCTGCACGTCGAGTGCGCCGCCGGTCAGCGCCAGGGCCAGCATCGTCGCGACGAACCACAACGCAAGCATCGGCAGGGCATCGTAGAGCGCGGCCAGCAGACGAAGTGCGAGACTCGCCGGCACGCCGGTCCGGATCAAAGCAGTCGAATTCATGCAGTAGTACTCATTGACGGCGGCGAGCGTCGCGGTTTGTGCCATCGTATGCAACGGCGAGTGAAGTTTGCATCGTGAGCGGAAGCTGCCATCCTTGGAACCCGAATTCCACGCCAGTGTGACGCCGCAAAATCAGGACTCGCGCCAAAATCCTCACTGTGCCCACCAGCCCTCAACCTTCAGCCCTCAGCCCTGTCGATCGTGACGCGATCGACTCATTCAGCGAACTCGCCTGGTCCGAGCACGGGCTGGCCGACAATACGCTGGCCAGCTATCGCCGCGACCTCGAGGGCCTGGCGCGCTGGTGCGCGCGTAGCGGGACGGCATTGACCGCCTGCTCGCGCCAGCAACTGTTCGGCTATCTGGCCGAGCGGGTCGATGGCGGCTACAGCGCGCGCAGCAACGCGCGCTTGCTGTCCACTCTGCGGCATTTCTACCGGATCCAGCTGCGCATCGGCGCGATCGCGCAGGATCCGACCCTGCTGCTCGATTCGCCGAAGCTGCCGCGCCCGCTGCCCAAGGCCCTGTCGGAAGGCGAAGTCGAAGCGTTGATCCACGCTCCGGACGTCGATACGCCGCTGGGCTTGCGCGATCGAGCGATGTTCGAGCTGATCTACGCGACCGGCTTGCGCGTCAGCGAGTTGATCGGCGTGCGCGTGGACCAGATCAACCTGCGCCAGGGCGTGTTGCGCGTGACCGGCAAGGGTGGCAAGGACCGCCTCGTGCCGATCGGCGAAGAGGCCGACCACTGGCTGCAGCGCTACTACACGGAAGCGCGGCCGGGGCTCGCGAAAGGGCGCGAGATCGCCGAGGTATTCATCACCAATCGCCGGGCAGCGATGACGCGGCAGATGTTCTGGAGCATGGTCAAGACCCATGCGCGCAAGGCCGGCGTCGATGCGTCGCGAATCTCTCCGCATGTGCTGCGCCACTGTTTCGCGACCCACCTGCTCAATCACGGCGCCGATTTGCGCGCGCTGCAGATGCTGCTCGGACACAGTTCGCTGTCGACCACGCAGATCTACACGCTGGTCGCGCGAGAGGGCCTCAAGCGCCTCCACGCCAAGCACCATCCGCGCGCCTGAACGAACCGTCGGGAGCGTTTACCGCGGAATGGGTTGATTATTGACCGGCGCGGACATATTACCGACGGCAGGTACCCGTGTTTTGCCGGCCTGTGCGAGAATGCCGGGCATTGCGAAGCGCGCCGGGCAGTGATTGCATCCGCGGCGCCTGCGCCCCACTCGAGGAATAGTTATGTTCAAGCGTTGGTTTTGTGCGGCCCTTCTGGCGGTCGTCGGGGTTCACGCGGTTGCCGCCGACAATGCGGAACAGACCGTGCGCGAGGCCGTTAAGAAGGTATTGCCGAACGCGAAGGTCAACGTGATTGAGCGCTCCGAGCTGGCAGGTTTCTATCAGGTCGTTGCCGATGGCAAGGTTCTGTATTTCAGCAATGACGGCAAGTATCTGATCCACGGCAGCGTGTTCGATATCAACGCGCGCCAGGATATTGGCGAGAAGTCGCTGGCCGTGCTGCGCAAGGGCACCATGGCCAAGATACCGCTCGACAAGCAGATCGTGTTCGCGCCGCCGAATCCGAAATACCGGATCACCGTGTTCACCGACGTCGACTGTCCGTATTGCCGCGAGTTCCACAAGCAGATTGCCGAATACAACAAGCGCGGCATCGCGGTGAACTACGTTCTGTTCCCGTTGGCGATGCACAAGGGCGCCGACAAGAAAGCCGAGGCGGTGTGGTGTTCGACTGACCGCAACGTTGCCTACACCGACGCGATGAACGGCAAGGATCCGGGCGACAAGACCTGCACCAATCCGGTCACCGAGCTGACCGAGATCGGCAAGTCGATGGGCGTGGACGGAACGCCGGCCGTGTTCACGGCCGACGGCGAACACGTGGGCGGCTACATGACGCCGGACCAGCTGGTGCAGCGCCTGGACCAGATTGCCCAGCGCGTGCAGGCCGTGACTGCGAAGTAACCTGTGGGCGAAAGTCCGCGCGCGGAACTTCGCCCGGCTCGCGATAGTCTGACAGCCTGCCCGCCACCGACCCGACGAGATCGAACAATGTTGAAAAAGCTCCTGCTTGCCGCCGCAGCAATGACCGTTGCGGTCATGGGCCATGCCGCGGACGGCGAGAAGACCGTGCGCGACGCGTTCGCCTCGCTCCTGCCGAACGCGAAGATCGACCGGGTCACGAAATCCGACCTGCCGAATTTCTATGAGGTCATCGTCGGCGGCCAGGTCGTCTATGTCAGCGCCGACGGCAAGTATCTGCTGCAAGGCAACCTCTACGACGTCGCTGCGAAGAAGAGCCTGACCGAAGCGCGCCTGGCGAGCATTCGCGTCGACGCGCTGCGCGGACTGTCGCAGGACAAGATGCTGACGTTCGCGCCGGCCAATCCGAAGCACACGATCACCGTGTTCACCGACGTCGACTGTCCTTACTGCAAGCAGTTCCACAAGCAGATTGCCGCGTACAACGCCGCGGGAATCCGTGTGAACTACGTGCTGTTCCCGCTCGACATTCACCCGGGCGCCGAAAAGAAAGCCCAGGCGGTATGGTGCGCCGCGGATCGCAACGCCGCTTATACGGCAGCGATGAGCGGTCAGGATCCGGGCGACAAGACCTGTTCGAACAACCCGATTGCCGAGACCAAGGCGTTGTCGGTGTCGATCGGCATCGATGCAACGCCGACCGTCCTCGCCGAAGATGGCACGCATGTCAACGGCGGCGTCGTCATGAATCCCGAGCAGCTTTCCGCGGAGCTCGACCGCCTCGCGGCAAAGGCGGCGGGGAAGAGCGTCGCGACGGCGAAGTAGCGACTAGCAGTTGCTCAAGCGCTGGTTTGGCGCCTCCGAAACCTGGATCGTTCCGAAACCTCGTCTTCCTGGCGCCACAGATGGCGCGTGCGAAAGCGTGGCTCTCAAGAGCGCGGCGCTTCAGAAACCGTTCGCCCTGAGCGTAGGCCGAAGGCCGAAGTCGAAGGGTCGCCCGCTAGACGCTTCGACTTCGTTCGCTGCGCGAACTACGCTCAGCGCGAACGGGATTCTGCGCTCAGCACCATTGGGGTCCTGCGCACAGCGCGAACGGGGTTCAGCCTCGGAGCGAGCGGGGTATTCCCCGAGCGCAAGCCTGCTTCTGCCGCGGCGCGAACCCGGTCCTGCAAATGCCCGCACGCGACCGGGCCGTCCTCGCGGCTGCGCGCCGCTTCCGGTATCATTCGCGCCCCTCCTCGACCGCGAACCGCTGCGGCCATGATCGTTTTCGACGGGCTACCCGCCCTGTCCCCGTTTCGCCTCGAGCGCCTCAACAGTGAACTCGAACGCGTGCATTCCGGCGGTCGGATCAGCGCGGCCTGGCACGTCTACTTCGTCGCCGCCGACGGTTCCGAGCAAGCGCTTGATCTGACGCGGCTGCGCGCCGTGTTGCGCGCCACGCCCGGCGTGGCCAGGCCCGCGCGTCTTTGGGTCGTGCCGCGCCTCGGCACGATCTCGCCGTGGTCGTCGAAGGCAACCGATATCCTGCGTGGCTGCGGCTTTGCCGTGCAGCGGGTCGAGCGCGGCATGGCATACGCAATCGACCACCCGCCAGTGCGCGAAAGTGACGCCGGGCGGCAACTTACGCGCGCGTTGCACGATCCGATGACACAATCGGTGCTCGCATCGCTCGACGAAGCTCAGGCCCTGTTCCGCGCCGGCGAGCCGCGACCGCTTGCTCGCATCGCGCTCGGCGCGGAAGCAGCCGGCGCGCTGCGCGTCGCCAATGCCCAGCTCGGTCTCGCGCTCGCGCCCGACGAGATCGAGTACCTCGCCGAACGCTATGCCGAACTCGGCCGCGATCCGAGCGATGCCGAACTGATGATGTTTGCACAGGCCAACTCCGAACATTGCCGGCACAAGGTGTTCAACGCGAGCTGGACGATCGACGGCCAGGCACAGGAACGCTCGCTGTTCGCGATGATTCGCAATACCCATGCGGTCGCGCCGCAGCTCACGCTGTCGGCGTACGCCGACAACGCCGCCGTCATCGAAGGCTACCGCGCATCGCGTTTCTTCGCGCAGCCCGACGGCCGCTTTAGCGCTGTCGAGGAACCGGTCGAGTTCGCGATCAAGGTCGAGACGCATAATCATCCGACAGCGATCGCGCCGTTTCCGGGCGCCTCCACCGGCGCCGGCGGCGAAATCCGCGACGAAGGCGCGACCGGCCGCGGCGGCAAGCCGAAGGCCGGACTCACCGGATTCACGACCTCGTACCTGCGCATTCCCGGCCTGCCGCGGCCGTGGGAGGAGGAGCGGCCGCTGCCGCCGCGCATGGCCAGCGCGTTCGAAATCATGCGTGACGGCCCGATCGGCGCCGCGGCGTTCAACAACGAATTCGGCCGGCCCTGCCTCGGCGGCTACTTCCGCACGTTCGAGGCCGAGACCGTGGATCCGTGCACTCGCCGCGGCTACGACAAGCCGATCATGATCGCCGGCGGCCTGGCCAACCTGCGCCGTCCACATGTGGAAAAACGTACTTTGCAGCCCGGCGACGCGGTCGTCGTGCTCGGCGGCCCGGCGATGCTGATCGGGCTCGGCGGCGGCGCGGCCTCGTCGCTGGCCAGCGGCGACAGCAGCGAGGAGCTCGACTTCGCCTCGGTCCAGCGCGACAACGCGGAGATGGAGCGGCGCTGCCAGGAAGTCATCGATCGCTGCTGGTCGCTCGGCGACACCAACCCGATCGTCAGCATCCACGACGTCGGCGCCGGCGGCCTGTCGAACGCGATTCCGGAAATACTGCACGATTCGCACGTCGGTGGCCGCATCGAGCTGCGCAAGATTCCGTCCGCCGATCCGCAATTGTCGCCGATGCAGATCTGGTGCAACGAGGCGCAGGAGCGCTATGTGATCGGTTTGCGTCAAGCGGACGTCTCGGCGTTCACCGCCATCTGCGAACGCGAACGCTGTCCGTTTGCAGTGGTCGGCGAGGTTACCAGCGAGCAGCGCCTTGTCGTTTCCGATTCGGGTCTGGAGGGGCGAGGGGCGAGGGACGAGGGGCCGGCAGAAGCGGAGCCGGCTTTTAACTCGCCCCTAGCCCCTCGCCCCTCGCCCCTGCAAGTCATCGACTTGCCCATGGACGTCCTCTTCGGCAAGGCGCCGAAGATGCAGCGCGACGTCAAGCGCAAACCCCAGCGCCTGGATATCGTGCCGGATCTCGACGGTATCGGCCTGGAAGAGGCGATCAAGCGCGTGCTGCGCCTGCCCGCCGTTGGCAGCAAATCATTCCTGATCACGATCGGCGACCGCACGGTCGGCGGCTTGTGCGCGCGCGATCCGATGGTCGGCCCATGGCAGGTACCGGTTGCCGACTGCGCGGTAACGCTGTGCGACTTCGACGGCTATGCCGGCGAAGCGATGGCGATGGGCGAGCGCACGCCGGTCGCGCTGCTGTCGGCGCCAGCTTCGGCGCGCCTGGCGGTCGGCGAAGTGATCACGAATCTGGCCAGCGCACCAATCGCCGACCTGGGCGAGATCAAGCTGTCGGCCAACTGGATGGCAGCGGCCGGTTACCCGGGCGACGACGCCGCGCTGTATGACGCTGTTCGCGCGGTGGCGATGGAACTTTGTCCACAATTGAATATTTCCATTCCGGTCGGCAAGGATTCACTGTCGATGCAGGCGGTCTGGCAGCAGGATGGACGCAAGCAGAAGACCGTCGCGCCGGTGTCGCTGATCGTTTCGGGTTTCGCCCGCGTCGGCGACGTGCGCCGCGCGCTGACGCCTCAGCTGCGTATGGACGTGGGCAAGACGGAACTGTGGCTGATCGACCTCGGCGCCGGAAAGAACCGCCTCGGCGGTTCGGTGCTGGCCCAGGTTTACAACCGCGCCAGCGGCCTGCCAGCCGACGCCGACGACGCCGGTCTGCTCAAGCGGTTCTTTGCCGCGATCCAGGCGGCGAACGCGCGCGGCCTGCTGCTGGCCTATCACGATCGCTCGGATGGCGGCGCGATCGTCACGCTGATCGAGATGGCGTTCGCGGCGCGCTGCGGTCTCGACATCGAGCTGAACGGCTGGGGCGAGAACACGCTGTCGGCGCTGTTCGCCGAGGAACTCGGCGCGGTCGTGCAAATCCGGGCTGAAGATCGCGCCGCATTCACGGCGCTGCTGACCGAGCACGGTCTGGACGGTGTCGCGCACTATGCCGGCAACCCGCGCAATCGCAAGCGCGTCAAGCTCTGGCTCGGCGGCGAGGCCGTCGCGCGCTGGCCATGGGACGACCTGATGGCGGC
>DASSGP010000037.1:0-3741 GCA_035693405.1 Rudaea sp.
GGCTACGGCGTGATCTATTCGATCGGCCTGTCTCCGCGCGACAACGATGAGATCTGGATCGGCACCGACGATGGCCTGATCCAGCGCACGCGCGATGGCGGCGCGCACTGGGACAATGTCACGCCGGCGAAGCTCGTTCCGGCCTGGGCCAAGGTTGCGACGATCGACGTTTCGGCGCCGTCGCCGGGCAGCGCCTATGCAGCGATCGACAACCATCGCCAGGACGACTTCCGCCCGCACGCGCTGCGCACGCGCGACTACGGCAAGACCTGGAGTGAAATCACCACGGGACTTCCGGCGACGAGCTTCGTCGGCGTGGTCCGCGCCGACCCGGTAAAAAGTGGATTGTTATACGCGGGCACCGACTTGGGCGTCTTCGTCTCGTTCGACGACGGCGACCACTGGCAGCCACTGCAGCGCAACCTGCCGCCGGCATGGGTGCGCGACCTGCTCGTCCACGGCGACGATTTGATCGCGGCGACGCAAGGCCGGGCGATCTGGGTGCTCGACAACGTCGCCCCGCTGCGCCAGCACGACCGCCTCGCCAAGGCCGATGCCGTCCTGTTCGATCCGGCCGTCGCCGTGCGCGTGCGCGGCAGCCAGAACCGCGATACGCCGCCGCCTGCCGACACCGCACTGGGCCAGAATCCGCCGACCGGGGCGATCATCGACTACCGGCTGGCGCGCGACGCCACAAAGCTTGCATTGGAAATCCGCGACGCGAACGGGAAAACGGTACGGCGCTTTGCCAGCGACCAGCCCGAGGCGGCGGTCAAGGCCGAACGCTACTTCGCCGAATCCTGGACGCCGGCGCCGGCGCAACTGGCGACCAAGGCCGGGACCCACCGCTTCGTCTGGGACCTGCGCCTGCCGCGTCCGCACGCGGTGCACTACGACTACAGCATTGCCGCGGTGGTCGAAGAAGGCACGCCGATCGTGCCGTTGGGCACGCTCGTCCCGCCAGGCGACTACACCGTCGTCCTCAACGCCGACGGCAAGGAACTGCGCAGCAATCTGAAGATCGTCGCCGATCCGCGTGTCGCGCTAGACGCTGCCGCGGTGCACGAGGCGATGACGTTTTCGACCGAAGTCGATGCGGCGCTCGAGCGCGATTTTGTCGCCTACGGCCAGTTGCAGGCGGTCGATGCGCAGATTGCGGCCGCGGAAAAGCAACTCGCCTCGCGCAGCGACAATCAAGCCGGGCTCGCTGCGATCTCCGCTTTCAAGACCGCGTCGGCCGCGCTGCGGTCCGGCAAGGGCGACGCAAGCGAGGATCTGGGCGCGATCGGCGACGCGCTTTCGTCGATCGCAACCGACGTCGAAGGCAGCGATCGCGCGCCGACGCAACCGCAGCGCGCATTGCTGGCTGCCACCAACGAGCGTCTCGGTCATGCGGCCGAGCGCTGGGTGCGCGTGCAAGGCAGCGAACTGAAAGCGCTCGACGCGGCGCTCAAAGCGGCGGGGCTCGCGGCAATCAACGTACCTGCCGCGGATCAGATCAATCTGACGAGCGCGCCGGATTCGGTCGACCTGCCGTAGGGTGGGCCTTGGCCCACCGTTCTTCGTTTTACGCCAAAAAAAAGCGGTGGGCCAAGGCCCACCCTACGACACCAACCGCGCATCGTCACCACCAGATCGTATACAGCGCCGCCAGGATCACCACGACGCCGATCGCGCCGACATTGAACCCGGTCGACGTGCGGAAACTGACATCGTGCATCGTGATCAGATTGGCCTGCGGCGCCGGCGGAGTGGCGAGCGACACCACGACGGCAACCGCGAGCGCGAGCAGGAATACCAAGCCCATGCGATCCATGAACGGCAGCGCCGGCCACAGCGCCTTGAGCGCGATCGACAATGCAAACGAACCGATCGTACCGGCAAGCGCGCCGGCCTCGTTCGCGCGCTTCCAGAACAAACCGAGCACGAAGATCACGACAATGCCCGGGGTGAAGAACCCGGTGTATTCCTGGATGTACTGAAACGCCTGGTCGAAGCTGCCGATCAGCGGCCGCGCCGCGAGGATCGCGATGCCGATCGCGACAAACGCGGCGATGCGCCCGACGCGCACCAGCGTGTGCTCGCCCTTCGGCTTGCCGGTCTTGTTGTAGATATCCAGGGTGAAGATCGTCGCAATGGAATTGATCTTCGAAGCCGTGGAGGAAATGATGGCGGCAATCAGCGCGGCGAACACCAGTCCGACCACGCCAGTCGGCAGCAGCTGCATCATCGTCGGGTACGCCTGGTCCGGTAGCGCGAGATCCGGGACGAGCACGACCGCCGCGATTCCGGGCAGAACGATGATGGCCGGCATCAACAGCTTCAGATAGGAAGCGAAGATCACGCCCTTTTGTGCCTCGCCGATACTCTTGGCCGCAAGCGCACGCTGCACGATGTATTGGTTGCAGCCCCAGTAGCTCAAGTTCGCAATCCACATGCCACCGATCAACACCGACAGGCCGGGCAATTCCTTGTAATGCGGATTGTCCGGCTTCAGGATCATGTGGAAATGATCGGGCGCGCGCGCCACGAGCGTGGCAAATCCCGCGACGATGCCGCCGTCGCCACCGATGCGACCCAGAGTCAGTCCGGAGATCAGCACGCCGCCGATCACCAGCAGCGAGACTTGCACGATATCGGTCATCGCCACGGCGCGCAGGCCGCCGTAGAGTTGATACAGCAGCGCAAACAAGCCCAGCACGACCAGCGCCGTGGTCTGGTCGATGCCGGCGACGCGATTGACCGCGATCGAGCCGAGCCAGATGATCGAAGTCAGGTTGACCAGGACGTAGAGCGCGAGCCAGAACACCGCCATCAGCAGCTGGATGCGCGAGCCGAAACGCCGTTCGAGAAATTGCGGCATCGAATAAATCTGGTTCTTCAGGAAAATCGGCAGGAACCATTTGCCGACGATCACGAGCGTCAGCGCTGCCATCCACTCGTACGACGCGATGGCCAGGCCGATCGCGTAACCGGACCCGGACATGCCGACAATCTGTTCGGCCGAGATGTTCGCGGCGATCAGCGAGGCGCCGATCGCCCACCACGGCAGCGAGCGCGAGGCGAGGAAGTAGTCGGTCGTGGTTTTCTCATGGCCCGGCCGTTCGCGCGAGACCCACTGCGCCAACCCGAACAGCACGACCGCGTAGACCGCGACGATGATTGCGTCAATGGATGTCAGATGCATGCTGCGGCCCATCTCCCCGGGATAGTTGTCGTGCGCCGATCCGCGACTGCCGGAGTGTATTGTGTCGGTTGCCGGCGGGGCCATGAATAGGTATGCAATCGTACGCACATGCGCAATCGCGGAACCGTGTTGCACCGCAACAGTGTGCCGCAGTGCAACGTAAGAGTCAGGCCGCCTCTGGCACAATGACCAGCCCCGCAGAGTCCCTTCCGCCCGCGGGGGGAGGCAGCCATCCGCACCAAAGACAAAGCCACTTCGCTGGTGATCGCGCATCTTGCCGGCGTATCCCAACCGACGGTCTCGCGTGCGCTGCGCGGCAGTCCGATGGTCAACGAGGCGACGCGTTCGCGCATCCTGAAGATCGCGCGCGAGCTCAACTACACGGTCGACAAGAATGCCTCGAACCTGCGTTGCCAACACAGCGGCACGCTGGCCCTGCTGTTCTTCGAGGACCCCGCGCCGGACGATTCGCTTATCAATCCGTTCTTCGTCTCGATGCTGGCGTCGATCACGCGAGCCTGCGCGCGGCGTGGCTATGATCTGCTGATCTCGTT
>DASSGP010000038.1:0-9001 GCA_035693405.1 Rudaea sp.
TGCCTCGATCGTTGCCAAAGGGGAGAAGCGATTTTTTATGGCAGCTTCCTGCCAGCCGAATTATTGTCCACGCTGGCGGTACGGCGACCAGGCCGGTTCGCGCACATCGCCATCGGCAAGAACCAGGCGCTGACGCACCAGCCCATTTGCCGACACCGCGTAGAGTACGCCGCGCGGTCCTTCCGTTGCAGCGTACAGGATCATGCTCGCATTGGGCGCAAAGCTCGGAGACTCGTCGAGGTTGCCCACCGAAACCGGCTTGGCCTCGCCCGTTGCGCGATCCAGAACCGCAATACGATACACATTTCCGTTGCCTTGCGCCACAGCAATTTTCTTGCCGTCGTAGCTGACTGAAGCACGCGCGTTCGACTCACCCTGGAAGGTGATCCGCGTCGCATCGCCGCCCGTGGCGGGCGCCTGATAGATCTGCGCCTTGCCCGAGCGGTCGGAGGTGAAGATCAGATTCTGGCCATCGGGCGTCCAGACCGGCTCGGTATCGATCGCGAAATGCTTGGTGATCTGCGTGAGGTGGCGGCTGCCCAGGTCCATCACATAAATGTCGGGATTGATTCCATTGGACAGGGCCAGCGCCAGCCGTGTTCCGTCGGGCGAGAACGCCGACGCGCTGTTGATGCCCTTGTTCGCGGAAACGACCTCGCGCGAGCCGGTCGCGATCTCCTGGATGTAGATCGACGAGTTGCCGCGCTCGAACGACGTGTAGGCGAGCTTGCGTCCATCCGGCGACCAGGCCGGCGACATGAGCGGCTGGCGCGAATGCACGACATTCTGCGGGTTGAAACCGTCGGAATCGGCAACCATGAGGTCGAACGACACGCCGTCGCCGCTACCCTTGGAGGTCACGTAGGCGATTCGTGTCCAGAACGCACCGCGCACGCCGGTGATCTTCTCGTAGATCAGGTCGGCTACCTGGTGGGCGACGCCACGCAAGTCGCTGCGCTGTCCGCTGATCGCCAGCGCGAGCAGCTGCTGCTGGGTGCCGACGGTATACAACTGGAATTCGACGCGCACATCGCCGCCAGCGCTTTCGACTTCGCGCCCGACAACGATGTAGTCCTGCTTGAGCATGCGCCAGGTCGGATACTTGATGTCCTCGCCGCGCGCCGGGAATTCGACGATGTCGCCCTTCGCCAAGGCGCGGAACTGGCCGGAGCGGTTGAGATCGCCGCGGATCACGTCGGCCACGTCGGTGTCGGGCGGCTGCGTCGTGCCTTCGAACTTGAACGGCACGACCGCGACCGGAATCGCCGAGGCGTTACCGTTGGGAATCTCCAGCGTCAGGCTCTCGGCGAAAACCTCGCCGCCAATCGGGATCAGCAGCAGGAATCCGAGCCAGGAAAGCAACGTTGTTCGCATGATCTAGTTCCCGTCGTAGAAGAAAATCAGGGTCAATTCGCGCGCGAAGACTTTTTCGTAGCCCTTGTACGGCAGTGGTTGCGCCTTGGTCACCGCCTCCTCGATCGAAGCGCGCGTCACCTGATCGGCGTTGCACGGAGCGACGGCTTTCACGCTCATGACATCGCCGCCGGGCAGCTGGATGACCTTCAACGTGCAGCGCAGGCCAGGCTGCGCGTTGTCCGGCCGGTTCCAGTTCAACTTTACGACATTGATGATCGCCGCGCTGTACTCGGCAAGCAGACCCGTGTCATTGCCGTTGGTTCCCGTCGTCGGCTGCACTGCCTCAGGTACCTGAGGTTGCGCCTTCTGCGGTGGCGCCTTCTGCGGTTTCTGCTTGCTCAGATCCTGCAGCTGCGCGAGCTTTTCCTGTTCGAGCTTGCGCTTCTTCTCGGCGGCCTCGCGCTGACGCTTGATGTCCTCGATCTGCTTGAGACGCTCGCGCTGCTGGTCCTCGAGCAGAGTCTGCTCGCGCTTGCGCTTTTCCTCTTCCGCCTTCTTCTCCTGCTCGGCTTTCTGCAGGGCGATCTCGGCGATCTTTTCGCGCTCGATCGCGTCCGTCTTCGGCGGCTCGGCCGGTTGCGGCGGCGGCGGCTCGGGTGGTTTCTCCGGCGGCTTCTCGACCGGCTTGGGCGGTGCTGGTTTCGGCCGTGCTGCCACCGGTTTCGGTGCAGCCGACGGGCCGACGAGTTCGGCCTCGATGATCGGCCCGGGAACGCTGATCGGCGCCGCGGCCTTTGTCCACAACAGCCCGACGAACATCACGGCGATGCAGACCAGGTGCACAAGCAGCGCATAGATGTACGCCCTCGTCTTGTCGCCAATGCTTTCCATCGCCTATTTGTTCGGGCCCTGATTATTCGGACCCTGGATCGGCTGGCTCATCAATCCGACCTTCGCCACACCCGCGGCCTGCAGCGCCGGCAGGATCTGGTAGACCTCGCCGTAGCTCGCACGCAAGTCTCCGGCGATCAGCACCGGCACCTGGGGATTCTGCCGCACGAATGCTGAAACTTTCTTGACCAGCGTATCGGCGTCGATGCTTTCCTTCTGGGCAGGGCCGAGCGTCAGGTACAGTTTCCCGCCCTGATCGACGCTGATCACGATCGGTTCCTTGTCGGTCTGCACGGCTTTCGCGGTCGACTGCGGCAGGTGGATGTCGACGCCGAGATTGAGCAGCGGCGCGGTCACCATGAAGATGATCAGCAGCACGAGCATCACGTCGATGTACGGCACGACGTTGATCTCGGCCTTGAGCTTGCGGCGCTTGCGGGTTCGTCCGGACTGCATGGTCTAGTGCTCTAACGCGGCTGCGGTGCGCGCGGGGCTAACCTTCGTCGACATGCGCCTGGCGCTGCAGGATCGACGAGAATTCCTCGACGAAGTTCTCGTAGCGCGTCTGGATGCGCTCGAGCTTGTTCGAGTAGCGGTTGTAGGCCCAGACCGCCGGGATTGCCGCGAACAGGCCCATTGCCGTGGCGATCAGCGCCTCGGAGATGCCCGGCGCGACCATCGCGATCGTCGCCTCCTTGACGCTGGCCAGGCCCTGGAACGAGATCATGATGCCCCAGACCGTGCCGAACAGGCCGACGTAGGGGCTGATCGAACCGACGTTGGCGAGGAACTCGAGGTTCTGCTCGAGCCGGTCGATTTCGCGAGTCTGCGCCACGCGCATTCCGCGCTGCGCCCCTTCGAGCATCGTTCGCGCATCCATCTGCCGGCGCTGGCGCAGGCGCGCGAATTCGCGGAAGCCGGCCTCGAAGATGCTCTCGATACCGGTGATCTGCTCACCGTTGGCGGTGACCTCGCGGAACAAGCCGGCCAGATCGGCGCCGGACCAGAACCGCTCCTCGAACTCGTCGGCGCCGCCCATTGCCCGGTCGAGCATCGCCTTCTTGCGGAAGATGATCACCCACGAGGCAAACGAGAACACGACAAGCAGACCCAGGACTAGCTTGACCGGCAGGCTCGCGCCCAGCACCAGCATCGGAATATTGAGGTCGCCATTCATGCCGTTGGCTTCTCTGCAGACATGGAATTCTCCGTGAACAGGTGATTCGGAATACGGCACGGCTTGAACGTCGCCGCGTCGAGGCAGGCGGCGCGCACGCGCGCTCCGGCTACCACCGCGCCATCGACGCGGCGGACTATACGTTGCACAAACGTCATCGAAGCTGAACGCCATTCGCCCGACTCGACGGTTACGTCGAGTTCGTCGTCGAGCCGCGCCGGCAACAGGAACTCGATCTCCAGATCGCGCACGACGAAGACTACGCCATCGTCGTTACGCACGCGCTGCTGCTCGACACCCTGGGCGCGCAGCCACTCGGTGCGCGCGCGTTCGAGAAAACGCAGGTAGCTGGCATGGTAGACGACGCCACCGGCGTCGGTGTCTTCCCAATAGACGCGGATGGGCCAGGTGAAGGCAGGGGCGAGGGGCGAGGGCCGAGGGGTCAGGGGAGGTTCCTCTGGCGGCAGAGGGACGGCGCGGATTTGTCGTAGCTGCCGAAGACGTGCGAGGGGCCGTGTGTCATGGTCCGCTCGTCCCCTCGACCCTCGACCCTCGCTCCTGTTCTTCCTCAAACAGATCCTCGACAACAGCGCGCTTCGGCGCCTTCAACCCAAGATGCCGATACGCCTTGCTGGTCACCATGCGTCCGCGCGCCGTGCGCATCAGGAAGCCCTGCTGGATCAGGAACGGTTCGAGCACGTCCTCGATCGTGCCGCGTTCTTCCGACAGCGCGGCAGCGAGCGACTCGACGCCGACTGGGCCACCATCGAAATGGTCGATGATCATGCCGAGCAGGCGCCGGTCGAGCGCGTCGAAGCCTTCGGCATCGACCTTGAGCATCTCCAGCGCCGCGATCGCGACCGGCGCGGTAATGTGGCCGTCGGCCTTGACCTGAGCGAAGTCGCGCACGCGCCGCAACAGGCGATTGGCGATGCGCGGCGTGCCGCGCGCGCGCCGGGCGATTTCGGCCGCGCCGTCGTCGGCGCAGGCGATGCCGAGGATCTTCGACGAGCGGCGCACGATCGCAGCCAGTTCGGCCGGAGTATAAAATTCCAGTCTTTGCACGATGCCGAAGCGGTCGCGCAACGGGCTCGTCAGCAAGCCGGCGCGCGTGGTCGCGCCAATCAGCGTGAACGGCGGCAGATCGAGCTTGATCGAGCGCGCGGCCGGGCCCTCGCCGATCATGATGTCGATCTGGCAGTCCTCGAGTGCCGGGTAGAGGATTTCCTCGACGACCGGCGACAGCCGATGGATCTCGTCGATGAACAGCACGTCGCGCGGCTGCAGGTTCGTCAGCAGCGCCGCCAGGTCGCCGGCGCGCTCGATCACAGGACCGGACGTCGCGCGCAGGTTCACCCCGAGTTCGTTGGCGATGACGTGCGACAGCGTGGTCTTGCCCAGCCCCGGCGGGCCGAAGATCAGCACGTGGTCGAGCGCCTCGCCGCGCCGCCGCGCCGCTTCGATGTAGATCGACAGCTGCTCGCGCACGGTCGCCTGGCCGAGATATTCGTCGAGCTTCTTCGGCCGGATCGTGGCTTCGAGAGCGCTGTCTTCGCGGCTGATCGTGGGGGAGATGACGCGTGGTTCGGTCATGCGCGCATTATGGCAGGGCGGAGGGCTGAGGGCCTAGGGCTGAAGAGCGCAGGATCATGTCCGCAAAAGTACACTTTTCACCCAGAGAACAGCCTTGCCCTCTTGATCGTCATTCCGGCGGAAGCTGGGTTTTCGACAGCGGAGCTGGTCATCCAGCTCCTATTGGCAACGAAAGCTGGATGACGCGCGGCTCCTGCCGCGCGCCCTTCGGGCCGACTCCGTCGTTCGCTCCGGCATCCTGCCTCCGCAGTCCGGCTTCCGCCGGGATGACGGCCCAAGTATTCCCCAATTCGTTTCCCGACCACCGGTGCGGGCAGACAGCGCAAGAGCAACTGAGGGTCCACGCGTTTCAGCCCTCAGCCCTCAGCCTGCCACCTCAGATCTCCACCTGCGTGCCCAGTTCGATCAGGCGATTGCCCGGTATGCGGAAGAACGCCGTAGCAGAGATCGCGTTGCGTCCGAGGAACGTGAACAGCTTGTCACGCCACAATGGCATTCCCGGTCGATCGGTCGCAACCACCGTCTCGCGGCTGACGAAGAACGTCGTGTCCATCAACTCGAAGCCCATCCCCTTCGCCTCGCACGATTGCAACGCGACAGGAATGCTCTGATCCTCGGCAAAGCCGAATCGGATCAGCACCCTGTAGAACTCGTGGCCCAGCGCCGTGATTTCGGTGCGCTCGCTGTATTCGGCGAGCGGCGTGTCGAGCGTCTCGACCTTCATCAGGATGTTGCGTTCGTGCAGCACCTTGTTGTGCTTGAGGTTGTGAAGGAGCGCACTCGGCACGCCGTCGAGATTGCCGGTAAGGAATACAGCGGTACCCGGTACGCGCAGCGGCGGATGCGAGGTGACGCTGGTAATGAACGGTGCGAGCGCGAGCCCACTCTGCTTGAGTTCGCGCATCACCAGCTCGCGGCCGCGCCGCCAGGTCGTCATCACGGCGAAGATGACCAGCCCGAGCACCAGCGGAAACCATCCGCCGCGCTCGATCTTGATCGCGTTGGCACTGAAGAAGGCGATATCAATGGTGAGGAACACCAGCCCGGCGGTGATCACGAACACGCGGTTCCACCCCCACTGACGTCGCGCCACGATCAGGGCCAGACAGGTCGTGATCACCATCGTACCGGTGACGGCAATTCCATAGGCAGCAGCTAGATTCTCGGACGAGCGGAACCCGACGACCGCACCGACGATCAGCACGAACAATGCCCGGTTGACCCAGGGCAGGAATATCTGCCCCTGGGTCTCCCTGGACGTGTGCACGATGGCCATGCGCGGCGTGTAGCCCAGTTGGATCGCCTCGCGCGTCATCGAGAACGCGCCCGAAATGACCGCCTGGGACGCAATTACGGTCGCGACAGTGGCCAGCGCGATCATCGGATACAACAGCGAGTTTGGCACCATCAGGTAGAAAGGATTGGACACGGCTTCAGGCTTGCTCAGGAGCAGCGCGCCTTGGCCGAAATAGTTCAGCACCAATGCCGGCGACACATACCCGAACCACGCCACCCGAATCGGGTTCTTGCCGAAGTGACCCATGTCGGCATACAGCGCCTCGGCGCCAGTCAGTGCCAGCACGACCCCACCGAGGGCAAGGAAAGCGTGCGCGCCGTTCTCGCGGAAGAACGCCAGGCCGTGCCAGGGATTGAGCGCCCAGAGCACCTGCGGCTGCTGCGCGATCTGGGCGACGCCGAGCACGGCGAGTGTCGCGAACCACAGCAGCATGATCGGACCGAATACGGCGCCCACGTGAGCGCTGCCGCGCCGCTGCACGACGAACAGCGCAACGATGATGACCAGAGTCACCGGTACGACCCAGTGGCCCAGCGCCGGCGCCGCGACCTTCAGGCCCTCGACCGCCGACAGCACGGAAATCGCCGGCGTGATGACACCGTCGCCGTAGAACAGAGAAGCGCCGAGCAGGCCAAGAATCATGATCACCCAGCGTAGACGCGCATTGCCGCGGGCGCCGCGTTGGGCCAGTGCCAGCAGCGCCATCATGCCGCCCTCGCCCTTGTTGTCCGCGCGCATGATGAACACGACGTATTTCAGCGAAACGACCATGAACAGCGACCAGAAGATCAGCGACAGCACACCGAGCACGTTCTCCGCGGTGGGCGGGATGCCTTGTTCGCCGAACGTGGTCTGCACCGTGTACAGCGGGCTCGTGCCGATGTCGCCATAGACGACGCCGAGCGCGCCGAGCGCCATTCGCGCGAACGCCTTGCGGCGATCGGCGGTGCTGCCGGATCGGATCGACATGGTGGGAGATGCCGCAGTCATGATGTCAGCGCAACGCGGCCTTGAGTGCCTTGCGGATGATGCCTTCGGCGCTGTCACCGGTTTCGGCGACGTCCTTGATCAGGCGGGCAACCTCGACCGGCCGGTAGCCGAGCTGCTGCAATGCACTGCTCGCTTCGGCAACCGGATCCTTGGCTACGCTGCCGTGCATTCCCGGCAATGTCAGCGCCATGCCGTCGATGCGGTCGCGCAACTCGACCACGATGCGCTCCGCGGTCTTTTTGCCGATGCCCGGGATGCGCGTCAGCGAGGCGATGTCGCCGGTCTGCACGAGGCGAGCGAATTCGTCCGGCGAGGAACCGGAAAGCACGGCCAGTGATGTCTTCGCGCCGATACCGCTGACCTTCTGCAAGGTGCGAAACAGCGTGCGCTCCGCTTCACGCAGGAAACCGTAAAGCGCGACGGTATCTTCCTTGACGGCATAATGCGTGAACAGCGCGACTTCGCGCCCGACTTCCGGCAGATCGAAAACGGTCGACATTGGCGCCTCGAGTTCGTAGCCGACGCCATTCACGTCGACGACGAGCCACGGCGGCATCTTCGAGGCGAGGATTCCCTTGAGACGGCCGATCATCGCCGCCGTCTCCATGCCGTGCGCGGGATGCCGATGCGCTGGATGCTCGCGCGCGTATGCGCATGCGTCAGCGCCACCGCCAGCGCGTCGGCCGCATCGGCCTGCAGCTTCGGCGATATGTTCAAAAGCATACCTACCATATGCTGTATCTGGCCCTTGCCGGCCGCGCCGGTGCCGACCACTGCCTGCTTGATTTCCTTCGGCGCGTATTCGGTGACAGTCAGGCCGCGATGCACGGCGGCGCAGATCGCCGCGCCACGCGCCTGGCCGAGCTTCAGCGCCGAATCGGGATTGCGCGCCATGAACACGCGCTCGATCGCGACTTCGTCCGGCCGATGTTCCTCGATCAGGGCGCACATATCGTCGAAAATCTGCTTCAGGCGCAGGGGGAATGTTTCGTTGTCTAGCAACTGCAATGCCATATGGAAAACGTGGCGCGTGGCGCCGCCCGCGTCCGCGTCGATGATGCCGACGCCGGTGCGCTGCGAGCCCGGATCGATGCCGAGAATGCGGGTCACGTGACGGGGTTGGGCAAAGGCTTTGCGCTGCGGCGCCACACTGGATAACGACCGACCATAGGCTTTCGAACGGCGGCACCGGAAGCGTCGAATTCTAACATGCGCGCCCGCGGCAACACCGGCTCAGGCGGTGCGGGCGAACCGTTCGGTCCGCAGGAAGGCCACGGTCTGATTTGCGGCCTCGTCGGAAAAAACCAAGCCCAGATGCGTTGCCGGCACCACGCAATGATCGGCCAACCCGGGCAAGCGGGTCTCGGCCACACTGACCGTTCCGTCGTTTGGCGACCCCAGCGAGCCGACGACGAAGCCCAGGCCGATCGGCAGACGGCCGGCGATCGCGCCAACGGCGTGCGGCCCGTCCCAGCGACGCAGACCATCGCGCAGGATGTTCGCGCTCTTGCCGACCAGCAGCGACCCGCCCGGCAGCCTGGCGACGCTGCGCGCCACCTCGCTGCCGCACAGGGGCGACCCCAGGCAAACGACGCGCCCGACCGGCAGGTCGCGCGCCTGTTGCAGCGCTCGCAGCGCCATCAAGCCGCCGAGGCTGTGCCCGACGAAATGTACAGCCTCGCCGCGCAACCCGCGCG
>DASSGP010000039.1:0-2405 GCA_035693405.1 Rudaea sp.
CGGCGAAATCGCCTATGACCTCGACATCTCGCCGGACGGCAAACTGCTCAGCTACTCGCACACGGCGGTCAATGGCGACCAGGCGCTGTACCTGACGCCGCTGGAGTCGCTCGAGGCCGGCGACGCCAAGCCGGTCGCGAGTTTCGACTTCGGTACCGCGGTGCCCGAGGGATTCGTCTTCTCGCCCGACGGCAAGTCGCTGTACGGCAGTTCGTATTACACCGGCGTGTCGAACATCTACCGTTACGATCTGGCGACGCAGAAGATCGAAGCGCTATCGAACGCGCAGACCGGCCTGTTCCGCCCGCTGCCGCTGCCGGACGGGCGCATGCTCGCGTTCGACTATGCCGGACAAGGACTGCTGCCTGGCTTCATCGACGCGCAACCGCGCGAGGATCTCGCGGCGATCACGTTCCTTGGCGCGCAAATCGCCGAACAGCATCCGATCGTGAAAGAGTGGAACGTCGGCTCGCCGGCGCGGATCGATCTGGACAAGGTCACCGTGAGCAAGGGCGACTACGATCCGATCCGCGAGATCGGCAAGCAGTCGCTGTATCCGATGGTCCAGGGCTTCCAGGACGGCGGCGCCGTGGGCATGCACGGCGGCTGGTCCGACCCGCTCGGGCTGGACCGCATCGGCGTCGATCTTGCCTACAGTCCCGGCGATTCGCTGCCCCACTACGAGCGCGTGCACTTCGACGCGCTCTGGGAGCACTTCAACTGGCGCCTCGGCTACAAGCACAACGGCGGCAATTTCTACGACCTGTTCGGTCCGACCAAGACCAGCGTGCGCGGCAACTCGTGGCTGGTCGGCTACAAGAAGGCGCTGATCTTCGATGCGCCGCGAACGCTCGACCTGGACATGTTCCTGAAAACCTACAACGGCCTCGACACGATACCCGGCGCGCAGAACGTCACCTCGCCGAGCGACAAGCTGACGACGGCCGTCGCCCGACTCAAGTACGGCTACATCGTCAATTCACTCGGCAATGTCGACGACGAGAAAGGCATCCGCTGGAACCTCAACGCCCAGGTCAACCACGCCAACGGCAACAACGTTCCGGCGATCTACGGCGGCTTCGATTTCGGCGCACCTTTCCTGTTCGACCATTCCTCGCTGTGGCTGCGCAGCTCGGCCGGCTGGGCGCACGGCGATGCCAGCGATCCTTACGCGAACTTCTACTTCGGCGCGTTCGGCAACAACTGGGTCGACGACGGCGAGATCAAGCGCTATCGCAGCTATCCCAGCTTCCCCGGCTTCGACATCGACGAATTGAACGGCCGCGAATTCCTGCATTCGATGCTCGAGTGGAACCTGCCGCCGATCCGCTTTTCCGATGTCGGCTCGCCCGGCGCTTACCTCAGCTGGGCGCGGCCCGCCTTGTTCGCTGGCGTGCTGTCGACCAATCCGAAAGACCTGTCGCTTTCGCGCACGCAAAAAGACATTGGATTCCAGGTCGACTTCCAGTTCATGGTGATGCACGACCAGGAGATGACTTTCTCGATCGGTTCCGCCGTAGGCTACGGCGATGGAAATTCCGGAAAAACCGAATGGATGGCGTCGCTGAAAGTCCTGCATTGATCCGCGTGTCGCAGGCGCCTGCCGGAATCCGCGCGTGAGCTTCGCCTGGCTCGTGCGCGCGCTGATCGGACTGTTGCCGGCATTGTGCTTCCTCGGCGCATTGCTCCTGCTCGACAGTTACAAGCTCGTGCGGCTGCGCATGGTCGTCACTACGATCGTGGTCGGTGGCGCGCTTGCCGGCGTGTGTTATCTGCTCAATCTGGCCGTCATCCATGCCGGCAACATCGATTTCGAAGATTATTCGCGCTATGGCGCGCCGCTGCTCGAGGAGTCGATCAAGAGCACCGTGATCCTCATGCTGATCCGCACGCGTCGCATCGGGTTCCTCGTCGATGCCTCGGTGCTCGGCTATGCGGTCGGCGCCGGTTTCGCGACGGTCGAGAATCTGTATTACCTGAGCACGCTGACCGATCCGCACATGGCCGTGTGGATCGTTCGCGGATTCGGCACCGCGATCCTGCACGGCGGCGTGCAGGCGATCTTCGCGGCGCTCGTACTGGCCTACGCCGACCAGCGCGGCAAGCTCGACCTGCGCGGCATCCTCCCGCCACTGATGCTGGCCGTCGTTATCCATGCGGCATTCAACCAGTTCGTGCTGCCGCCGATCCAGGAAACGCTGCTGGTCCTGGTGAGCGTGCCGCCCTTGATGTTCTGGGTGTTCGTGCGCAGCGAACGCGGCGTCAGGGGCTGGATCGGTTCGGGTTTCGACGCCGACACCGAACTGATCGAACTGCTCGACTCCGGCAGCTTTTCAGAATCCAACGCAGGGCAGTATCTGTTCGCGTTGCGCGAGCGCTTTCCCGGCGAAGTGGTCGCCGACCTG
>DASSGP010000040.1:0-8369 GCA_035693405.1 Rudaea sp.
CTCGCCAACCTGCGCGGCGACTTTGCCGATGCCGAGCGCATGCACGAAAGCGTGCTCAAGGAACGCCAGGAGAGCGAAGGTCCCGAGAGCGCCGATATCGCGATGGATCTGATGAACCTGGCTGCCGACTCGCTCTATGCCGAGCGCTACGCGCGATCGGAGGAACTCGCGAAACGCGCACACGCGATGCTGGAACATACCGTGGGGCCGCGTCATGCGCGCAGCATCTATGTCGACAACGTACTCGGGCTCGCCCAGGCGAACGCTGGCGACATCGATGCCGGCATCGCCACCCTGCGCGGTGCGATCGAACTGGCCCGCGCAACGCTGCAGCCAGGCGCGATGATGATCGGAAACGTCATCGGTTCGCTCGGCAGCGCGCAGCTCCTCGCCGGCGACCATGCCGCGGCGCTTGTCACGCTGACCGAGGCGCGGGCGCTGAACAAGGCGTCGAAGAATCCCCGCCACGGCGTCACCACGATGCTGCTCGGACTGACGCAACTGCGCCTGCAAGCAACCGATGCCCTGGCAACCTTGCGTGATGCGCGCGAGATCATGGCCGCGCAGCCCTCGAGCAACGACGTCGCCTACACGGCCTGGGGCCAGGCCGCCTATGCCGCGGCGCTCGCCGCCGCAGGCGATACGGCCGAAGCCGAGCGTCTCGCGCGCGAAGCACGCGCCACGCTGCTGGCGAGTCCGCGCGCGAAATCGGTCAGGCTCGGCGAGATCGATGTGCTGCTCGCGGAGGTGCTCGATCGCAACGTGCCTGATCACGGTCGCGCCGGCGACGAGGCGCGAACGCTGCGCGCCGAAGCGCTCGCGACGTTCAAGCGCGTCTACGGCGCCGAGCACCCAAGGACGCGCGCCGCTGCGGCGCAACTCGCGGCAGCCGAAAGACACGGACAACAATAACCGACTGTCGCGACGCCGCAGGTATCGAGGCGTCGATCAAACAAGGCAGCGGTCGCTTTGCTTCAGTCGAAGCCATCCTTGAAGATCACGTCGGTTACCGGCGCGACCCACGCAAGCGCAACCCCGCGATAGGCGGTGTTTGTCGCAGCGGTGGCGATGACAGCCGCCAACGGCGACACGCTGCCATCGTCGACCAGGCGCACCAGATTGTTGTCGGCGGTAGTAGCGTACAGGACGATGTTGGCGCCCACTGCCTCACCGGCCAGGCCGCGCACACCCACGCTCAGCCCGTTCGTGAAGGTGGTCGACAACGTCCAGTTGACGCCATCGAATAACCATTTCTGGATGCCGCCGCCGCTGGCGATGCTCCTGTCGTCGGCAACATACAGCGTGTCGATTCCGGAGACTGCAGGGCTGCGATCGAACAGCGCAAACGCAAAAGGCGACGCGCCGGAAGCGGGCATTCCCGGAAACGAAGTCACGGTCTGGCCGGCCGTCACCGGCAGTCCGCTGCCAATCGAAAAAACATTGGCGAAGGTGCTGCTGTTCGAATCGGCATAAATCTGGCCGGAAAAAATATTCACGACACGAGCATTGTTTGGCGTGGAGACGATCTGTGTTCCGCCAGTAGTTCCGAACGGCAAGTACCATACGCCACCGGAAGTATTGGCGGCATTTCCACTGACCCAGAATGCGTTGCCGTCGGCGCTGGCGGCAGCGCGTACGTTGGCTGCATTGAAAGCCGCATTCAAGCGTGAGCTGGTATCGATATTGAAAAGCGCATCGATGCGTGCCACGACGCGGTTCACGCTGGCACTGGTCGTGGTCGAAATCGCTGCGATCCCCTGGGCGGCCGCATAACCGGCCAGGGTCAGATAATTCCCGTCGGCGCTGACCGCGATTGCGCCTTCGGAACTGGCCGTGCCGGACAGAACGAACGGCTGATTCGCGCCGCTCACAGCGGTCGGTAGGGCGATCGTTCCCAGGTTCGTACCGTCACCGGTATATCGTTCGAGGAATACCGGCGACGCCGCGCTGTCCAGCGCCGTCGCGCCACCCACTCCGACGCGGACAACCACGATATCCGATGCAGTCGCCGGTACCGTCCAAGCGAATACGATCAGCAGCAACGCATTCCGACGCGAATGGACCACCATGTGACCCCCTTCCGGATGAGACATCGACGTGCCGCGAGAGACAATCCTACGCCCTTGTACCGAGGGCGATCACACCATCACCCAATTGACAGGCGACCGCATCGCTCTCGGACGCCGCCATGCGGAAAGGCACGAGCCAGATCCAGGCGAGCGCCCACCAGATCGAAGTTGCGCGATACGACATGGATCGCTCCGAGTCGGCGCCGTTACTATCGTGCTCACACGCGCGCGCAGTTCCCCAGCGCAAGCGACGTCAGTCGAAGTCATCCTTGAAGATCACATCGGCAACCGGCGCGACCCAGGCCAGCGCGACGCCGCGATATACGGTGTTGGCCGCGGCGGTCGCGATAACGGTTGCTGTCGGCGACGTGCTGCCGTCATCGACAACGCGAACCAGCTTGTTGCCGCTCGACTCGACTGTCGTCGCATAGAGAACGATATTGGCGCCCTGCGCTTCCGCGGCCAGGCCGCGGACGCCGTCCGCGCCGAGACCGTCGGTGAACGTCGTCACCTGGAACCAGCCCGAACCATCGAACGTCCATTTCTGGATGCCGCCGCCGACTGCGATCGTACGGTCATCGGCGATGTAGAGCGTGTCCAGTCCGCCGATCGCACGAGTGCGGTCGAAGAAGGCAAACCCGTACGGCTGTGACGCCGGCAAGCCGTACAGCAGGCCGGCGGATTGTCCGGCCGTGGTCGGCAAGCCCGTTCCGACGGCAAAGACCGCGGTGAAATTTGCGGTGTTGGTCGTGCCGAACAATTGTCCCGAGGCGATGTTCAGCGTTCGCGCATTGTTCGGCTCGGCGAGGATCTGCTTGCCGCCGGTGGTCCCGTGCGCCAGATACCAGACACCGCCAAGGCCGGTCGTGCCGTTGCCGGAGACCCAGAACGCGCTGCCGTCGACACTGACCGCCCCACCCACGCTGGCGCCGTTGAACGCGCTATTCAGGCGCGTCGTCGTGTCGACACTGCCGGTGGCATCGACACGGGCAACGATGCGGTTGACCGCGGATGTCGTGCTGCCCGCGATCGACGCCGTTCCGGGAGCCGCGTCGTATCCGGCCAGCGTCAGATAGTTTCCATCGCTACTGACGACCAGCCCGCCTTCGCCCTTGGTCGTGCCGCCGAGCGTCAGGCGCCGGTTGCTGCCGCTGACTGCGGTCGGCAATGCAATCGTTTGCGCGAGCGTGCCGTCGCTCGAACGCCGCTCGAGATAGACGGACGCGGCCGCCGAACTCAGCGCTGCCGTCCCGCTGCCGACGCGGCAGACGACGACATCCGCGCCGATCGCGGGGCCAGTGCAGATAGTCGCCGTCGCCCACGCCAGCGCGCGCCACTTCATCTTTGCACGATACGACATCCGTCATTCCCCTGTGCGCCATCGGTCGCGCGCGCATCATACGCCCTACTCCGCTTCCTTCGCGACAGTCAAGCGTCGGGCCCGCGTCCGCTTCCCGAGTATCGACACAGCACGATTTTCGGCACAATGCCTGATTGCAGCGCCCGCCTGCCGAAACCATCGAATAGCCGAACCGCAATGAACGTGCAAGCCAATTACGAACAGATCGCGCTCAAGGACTACGCCGAGCGCGCCTACCTCGATTACTCGATGTACGTGGTGCTGGACCGCGCCCTGCCGTTCATCGGCGACGGCCTGAAGCCGGTGCAACGCCGCATTGTATACTCGATGAGCGAGCTCGGCCTCGATGCTGGCGCCAAGCCGAAGAAGTCGGCGCGCACGGTCGGCGACGTGATCGGCAAGTTCCATCCGCACGGCGACAGCGCCTGTTACGAGGCGATGGTGCTGATGGCCCAGCCGTTCTCGTACCGCTATCCGCTGGTCGACGGCCAGGGCAACTTCGGCTCGTCGGACGATCCGAAGTCGTTCGCGGCGATGCGCTACACCGAGTCGCGGCTCACACCGATCGCCGGACTGCTGCTCGATGAACTCGGCCAGGGCACGGTCGACTGGACGCCGAACTTCGACGGCACGCTCAAGGAGCCATCGTGGCTGCCGGCGCGCATACCGCACGTCCTGCTGAACGGGTCGACCGGCATCGCGGTCGGCATGGCGACCGACATCCCGCCGCACAACCTGCGCGAGATCGCCACCGCCTGCATTCGCCTGCTCGACGAACCCGAAGCCAGCGTCGCTGCGTTGTGCGAACACGTGCTCGCGCCGGACTATCCGACCGCGGCCGAAATCATCACGCCGAAGAACGAACTGCTGGCGATGTATGCGACCGGTGTCGGCTCGGTGCGCGCCCGGGCCGTGTACACGACCGAGCAGGGCAACGTCATCATCACCGCGCTGCCGTACCAGGTGTCGCCGGCGAAGATCCTCGAGCAGATCGCGAACCAGATGCGCGCGAAGAAGCTGCCGATGCTCGAAGACCTGCGCGACGAATCCGATCACCAGAACGCAGTGCGGCTGGTATTGATCCCGCGCAGCAACCGCGTCGACCTCGACGAGATGATGCAGCACCTGTTCGCGACGACCGATCTGGAAAAGAGCTTCCGCATCAACCTCAACATGATCGGCCTGGACGGCAAGCCGCAGGTCAAGAATCTCAAGCAGATCCTCAACGAATGGCTGCGCTTCCGCCAGGAAACCGTCACGCGGAGGCTGAAGCACCGGCTCGAGAAGGTCGAGCGCCGGCTGCACATGCTCGAAGCGTTGCGCATCGTATTCCTGAATCTCGACGAGGTCATCCGCATCGTACGCACGGAGGACGAGCCGAAGCCGGTTCTGATCAAGCGCTTCAAGCTCGACGAGGAACAGGCCGACTACATCCTCGAAACGCGCCTGCGCCAGCTCGCCCGGCTCGAAGAGATGAAACTCAATTCCGAGCGCGACGAACTCGAGGAGGAACGCGCGAAGATCAACGTCACGCTGGGCTCGAAAGCGCGCCTGAAGACGCTGATCAAGGACGAGCTGAAGTCCGACGCGAAAAAGTACGGCGACGACCGGCGTTCGCCGATCATCACCGGCGTGGTCGCGGCACAGGCGCTCGACGAGGCCGCACTGGTCGTCAGCGAGCCGGTCACCGTCGTGCTATCACAGAAGGGCTGGGCGCGCGCGGCCAAGGGGCACGACATCGACGCCGCCGCGCTGAGCTACCGCGAAGGCGACAGTTTCCGCAGTTCGGCCAGGGGCAAGACGACGCAGAACGTCGCGTTCATCGACTCGACCGGCAGGAGCTATTCCACACCGACGCACACGCTTCCTTCCGCGCGAGGTAACGGCGAGCCGCTGACCGGCCGCTTCACGCCGCCGCCCGGCGCGCACTTCGAGGCAGTCGCAATCGCCGACTCCGCCACCAAGCTGGTGCTCGCCAGCGATCACGGCTACGGCTTCGTGATACGGTTCGAAGGCCTGCTGGCGAACAAGAAGGCCGGCAAGCAGTTGATCAACATGGACGATCGCGCGCATGTGGTCGCGCCGGCCTACGTCAACGATTCCGCGCGCGACCGCATCGTCGTCGCGACGAACGCCGGCCACCTGCTGATGTTCTCGGTCGCCGAGCTGCCGGAGCTCGACAACGGCGGCAAGGGCAACAAGCTGATCGAGATCCCGAAGGCGAAGCTCACACAAGGTGAGCGCGTCGCCGGCGTCGCCGTGGTCGCCGAGGGCAAGGGCGAAGTCACGCTCTACGCCGGTGCGCGCAAGCTGATCCTGAAGTGGTCGGACCTGGTCGAATACAACGGCAATCGCGCCCAACGCGGCGGCAGCCTGCCGCGCGGGTTCCAGCGCGTGGAGCGCATCGAGACCAGCGCCTGAACCCAAGGTGCCTTGGGTATCGCCCACTGCGGACGGATCATCGGCTCACTGAGGCGCCGCAGCATCCTGCCGGCACGTTAGACCGACACGTTCCAGGCGAGCCGCGTCGCTTGCCTCGAGGTGCCAGCCGTCTGCGCGTCGGACCAGCCGCACAGCCAGGCGCTGCATGGACTTGCTCTGCTCACCGATCTCGAACACGAGATCCAAAGCCGTCGCATCGTGCCAGCCCTTGAATACCGGCGTCAGGCGCGCCACGCTTTCCGGCGCCTGGCATTGCAGCACCAGTCGCGGTCCCGCCGCATCGAGTGCCGCCACGCGGATGCTGATCGGCGGATTCAGTGAATTGAACGTCACCAGCAGCCTTTCGTCCGGCGAAGGCGCGACGAGATCCGCGGCATTGTGTACGAAAGCGGTTTTTCCACTTTGCGGATTGATCAGGAAGTTTCCCGGAGCATCGTGGCCGAACTCCACTTCGACACGCTGGTAGCCGTTCTTCGGCATCCGGCCCAGGTACCAGTGCGTCTCCTCGTCGCCGTCGGCCGTCTTCGTCGTCGGCTGCTTCCAGTCGACGAAGGTCGCGGCCTGGCCGTCCGCGGCCACGACAGTCAGACGTTTGCCTTCGCGCCTGACCGCGCCACCGGACGCATCGATCAGCGCGCGTTCGTGTTGCGTCGAGCACTGCCGCGACGGCTTGGCGCAGCCGAACACGTCGTCCGAGAAGCGCAACGGCAGTTCGTTTTCGCCGACCGCCTGCGCCGCGAAGATTTCTTGCGCATCCGTCGCCGGAAGTTCGGCAGCAGGTACCGCGCGCCCGTTCGCGACCGTCTGTGATCGCTCGGCGAGATCGAGCACGCCGGCCGTGTTGAAACGCACTCCGTGTTCGTTGCCCGCCACAGCGGCAGCCAGTGGCGCGGCGGCAATAGCCATGAGCCCGGCATACAGCAATGATCGTTTGGCTCGCGCGCGCATCGGCGTCTCTCCGGCAGGTCCCGGCTGGATATTATTTGGAAAAGAGGACGTAGCCAATCAAGGAACGTCTGAATAGGTCGGCACTACTTGTGTTGTAGCGGCGAAATGTTCGGAGTTGAACGATCGGTCGCAGTCACCAACGGCAGTGGTCACGCGCATTTCCGGACGAAGTTTGCCGTGCCTTCCGTCTACGACACGCCGCTCGGCATCGGCTTGGTCAGCGCGACCGCGACGGCCAGCGATGGCAGCACTTCGGAAATCGGTCCGTCCGTGATGGAGAGCGCCGATCTGATCTTTCGTGACGACTTTCCAGGCGGTGGACCATAGCGATTGGCGGCCCCGGCGAGGAGCCGCGAACAGAGCAGCAAGCACACGCACCCAAGCCATCGGCGATGACTGCCATTGCGCACGGTTTTCAAATTGTCCCTGGCACGATTTTTCACGGACACGTGAGGGTGTCGATATTCGTCACGCGCTTGATCGGGAACGTGCGGCCCGCATAGCCGGCAGCTGCCGAAGTGGCATTCGAATGCCAAGTCACGCTGCCATTGCTGCAGTCGGTGAAGCTGAACTCGAGCGATCCCCAGGCGGTGACGGTCAGGCTGTTCGAATTCAAGTTCGGCGGGAACGCGCCGCCCTGTTCGAGGAAGGACGGCACGGTCACCGTCGACAAGGTCGGGTCATACGTTCCCTGCGAATAGATCCAGTTCTGCGCAGTCCCCGACGGGTTGAACACGAACCAGATGACCAGGATGCCGTTGTTCGGCAGGAATTCGAGCTGGAAGCCGTGGCCGCTCTGGCCAGGTGTCGGGTCGTACCAGTTGCCGCTGAGCCCGGGGCGCAACGTCAGGCCCTGAGCGGCGGCAACGACGTTGATCGTGCCGTACATCCCGTACTGGGCGTGCGGATCGCACCGATAGGTGATGACGCCGGGTGCGTTGAACGTCAGCGTATCCTGCCAGGTTTTCGCCGGATCGCCGGTCGCTCCGGTGTCGATGCCGCGGCAGCCGGCGGCGCAGCGGAACGAATCGTCGACCGCATGGACGTTGTGCGAACCCTCGTTGCCGAATGCCTTGAACGTCACGGTGTCGCCGGCATCGATCGTGACGGACTTCGGATCGAAGATGCCGTCATCGACGAACACGACGTGGTCGGTGGCGGCCGTTGCCGCGCTGAGCGACAGGCTGAAGAGGGCACAGAGGCAGGTGAATCGCGTAGGCATGGTCTTGCTCCCGTTTTGACGCAGATGGCAATTCGGATCCGAAACCGAACGACCGAGCGACTTCCGCTCCCCTGCCAGGCCGGACACGGGATCGCAAGCGCGCCGCACGCAGAGGCTGCGCCCGTCGGCGCAGCGATGTCTTGACGTTTCCTTGAGGATTTGCCGATCAAATCGTGACGGCGCCCCAGAATCGGGCATTGCACGGGTTGGCGAGCGTGTAGAATGGCGGCGGGGTTTCGCGTGGTGATGTATGGATGCACGCGTGCAGGCTGTGTCGGCGACTTACGAGTTCGACGATGTCCGGGTCGAGCCGCTGTCGCATCGTCTT
>DASSGP010000041.1:0-7426 GCA_035693405.1 Rudaea sp.
CGGATGCGAGCCGGGCGTTTCGCGGCGATCGTCTTCGGCGGTGCCCTGCTGGTCTGGACAGCCTCGATAATTACTCAAATTGCCGAAACCAACGCCCGCGAAGAGCAGGCGAGCGGGATTCACCGCTGAAGATCATTTTCCGGGCGAAAACCGCAAATCCTTGTAATACAAGGAGGTCCTGGCTTCGGCTGATTTGCTTACGGCATGAATTGGCTATAAAATTCAACAATACGCGCTGAAAAAGTCCGGAACCTTTGGCGGTCAGCGATCGCGAAAGGGTGGGGTGGGCTTTCTGCCTTGCGCGTCAATCAGGGAAAATAAGACCACGCGGCATCGCCTAACGCCGCGCGGATGGACCGACAGGTTTTACTGGAGATTGCGTTATCGCCACTGAGAAGACTAACCGGAAGAATTCGGAAATCCGCGTACCAAAAGTGCGCGTGATCGGCGCTGATGGAGAGCAGGTTGGAGTCCTGACGCGCGATGAGGCCCTGAAGATGGCCGAGGACGCGGGACTGGATCTGGTCGAAATCGTGCCGAATGCCGATCCACCGGTTTGCCGTGTGATGGACTTCGGCAAGTTCAAGTTCGAGCAGCAGAAGAAAGCGCACGCGGCGAAGCGCAAGACCAAGCAACAGGAAATCAAGGAACTGAAATTCCGGCCTTCGACCGAGGACGGCGACTACAATGTAAAAATGCGCAATTTGCGCCGTTTTCTCGAAGAGGGCGACAAGGTCAAGGTGACCGTGCGCTTCAAGGGGCGCGAGATGGCGCACACGGAACTTGGCGAGGCGATGGTCAAGCGCATCCAGGGCGATATCGTCGAGGATGCAGTGGTAGAAAGCTTTCCGAGGTTCGAAGGGCGGCAGATGGTAATGATGGTCGCTCCCAAGAAGAAGTGAATTCGGCCTCCTCGATGATTCGGGGGGCAGTACAGAAGTGGAACCCGCCTGCGTTCGCGCGGGCTTAAACAAGCTGAGTTCGAGCAGGATGGAAAGCGTGGCGTGAGCTGCCGCTCGGGCGAGTAAATAATCAAACCTAAGGAGTTGGGCCATGCCCAAGATCAGAACCAACCGGGCCGCTGCCAAGCGGTTCCGCAAGACGGCGTCCGGTAAATTCAAGGCCGGTCACGCGTTCAAGAGCCATATCCTGACGAAGAAGAGCACCAAGCGTAAGCGCGGTCTTCGTGCCACCAACATCGTGCGGAAAGAAGACTCCGGTCGGATTGCCCGCATGTTGCCCTACGCGTAAGGAGAACAGCCATGGCACGAGTCAAACGTGGCGTCACCGCGCGTCGTCGGCACAAGAAGATCCTGTCGCGCGCGAAGGGTTACTACAACGCACGGCGCAAGGTTTTCCGCGTCGCCAAGCAGGCCGTCATCAAGGCCCTGCAGTATTCCTACATCGGCCGCAAGCAGAAGAAGCGCCAGTTCCGTGCACTGTGGATCGTGCGCATCAATGCCGGCGCGCGCCAGTACGGGCTGTCGTACAGCCGCATGATGAATGGCCTGAAGAAGGCCGGCGTCACGGTCGACCGCAAGGTGCTGGCCGACATCGCCGTGCACGACATCAAGGCTTTTGGCGCCCTCGCCGAAAAAGCGAAAGCCAGCCTCGCGGCGTAATCAGCATCACGAAAACCGCATCGCGCTCCGGCGCGATGCCTGATTACCTGGGGAGCTAGGCTTTGGCCTGGCTCCCCTTTTTATTGCGAATAGCGCGGACTTTCCTTCTCCCGCTGGCGGGAAAAGGTGCCGAAGGCGGATGAGGATGGCGCTTCCGAGTGCTGCAACTCCATTGGCTTGCGGACGCGCCACCCTCACCCGGCGCGCTATGCGCGCCGGCCTTTCCCGCCAGCGGGAGAGGTGAAATTCCGCGCGTTGGAAACACAGCATGTCAGATAGTTTGGACGATCAGGTCAAGCACGCGAGTTCGCAGATCGCCATTGCGGCGACACTCGATGCGCTCGATGCGCTGCGGGTATCTCTGCTCGGCAAGTCGGGGCTGGTCACCGAACAGCTCAAGGCGCTCGGCAAGCTGCCGGCCGACCAGCGCAAGGCCCATGGCGAGCGCGTGAATCGCGCCAAGGAAGCATTGACCGAGGCGATTGCCGAGCGAAGAAGCGTGCTCGAACAAGCCGTGTTGCACCAGCGACTCGCCAGCGAGCGCGTCGACGTGACACTGCCTGGCCGCGACGCGCAGCTCGGCACGCTGCACCCGCTGACGCGCGCGCTCGAGCGCATCACCGGCATCTTCGCCCGGCTCGGCTATGAAGTCGCCGATGGTCCCGAGATCGAAGACGACTGGCACAATTTCGGCGCGTTGAATTTTCCGCCGGACCATCCGGCGCGCACGATGCACGACACGTTCTGGTTCGGCGACGGCCGTCTGCTGCGCACGCATACGTCGCCGGTGCAGATCCGCGCGATGAAGGAGCAGAAGCCGCCGCTGCGCCTGATCGCGCCCGGCAAGGTCTATCGCAGCGATTCGGACCAGACCCATTCGCCGATGTTTCATCAGGTCGAGGGCCTGCTCGTCGACGAGACTTCGACGATGGCCGACCTGAAAGGAACGCTGCGCGCGTTCCTGCACGCGTTCTTCGATCGCGACTTCGAGATGATGTTCAAGCCGACGTTCTTCCCGTTCGTCGAGCCGGGCGCCGACGTCGTGATCCGCTGGGACCTGCCGGATGGTGGCACGCGCTGGCTCGAAGTGCTCGGCTGCGGCATGGTCCATCCGAGCGTACTCGTCAATTGCGGCATCGATCCGGAACGCTACACCGGTTTTGCCTTCGGCATGGGTGTGGAGCGCCTGGCGATGCTGCGCTATGGCGTTACCGATCTGCGCGCGTTCTTCGAGAATGATGTGCGGTTTCTGCGACAGTTTGCGTAGGGTGGGCCTTGGCCCACCGAGAATTTGAGGTTGTAGGGTGGGCCTTGGCCCACCAAAAAGACGGTGGGCGAGGGCCCGCCCCAAAAAAAAGAAGGTGGGCCAAGGCCCACCTTACGGTGATAAACGTCGAATGAAAATATCCGAAAACTGGCTGCGCGAACGCGTCGCGATCGATGCCGATCAGGCGACGCTCGTCGAGCGTCTGAACATGATCGGCCACGAAGTCGAGAGCATCGAATGCGTCGGCGACGGATTGGCCGGCATCGCTGTCGGCCAAATCGTCGAGTGCGCGAAGCATCCCGAGGCTGACCGATTGCAGGTGTGCCGAGTCGATGCCGGCGGCGGCGAGATGTTGCAGATCGTCTGCGGCGCGCCGAACGCGCGGCCGGGATTGAAGGCGCCGCTCGCGAAGATCGGCGCGCGCGTTGGCGAGTTGACGATCAAGGCCGCCAAGCTGCGCGGTGTCGAATCGTCGGGCATGTTGTGCTCGGCGAAGGAACTGGCTCTCGACGCCGACGCTTCGGGCCTGCTGGAACTGCCGGACGACGCACCGGTCGGCAAGGCGCTGGCCGACTATCTCGGACTGCCCGACAGCGTGATCGATCTCGGCCTCACGCCGAATCGCGCCGATTGCTTGTCGATCGTTGGCGTCGCCAACGACGTCGGCGCCGCCTTCGGCACGACACCGGTGCGGCTGACGATCGCGCCGGTGATACCGGCGACATCGCGACGTATCGATGTGAATCTGTCAGCCCTGGCCGATTGCCCACGCTACTGCGGCCGTTTCATCGACGGCATCGACATGGCGGCAAAGTCCCCGCTGTGGATGGCCGAACGCCTGCGCCGCTGTGGACTGCGTTCGATCAGTCTGCTCGTCGATGTGACCAACTACGTGATGCTCGAACTCGGCCAGCCGCTGCATGCGTTCGACGCCGACACATTGCGCGGGCCGATCGGCGTGCGCCGTGCGCGCGCCGGTGAAACGCTCAAGCTGCTCGACGAACGCGAGATCGCGCTCGATCCGGAGTTCCTGCTGATCACCGATGCTGACGCGCCGGTCGCGCTCGGCGGCGTCATGGGCGGTTACTCGACGCGCGTCACCGCCGTGACGAAGAATGTGTTTCTCGAGGCCGCGCATTTCGCCCCGTCGGCGATCGCGGGCCGCGCTCGCCGCCTCGGCATGCAGACCGATGCGGCACACCGGTTCGAGCGTGGAGTCGATGCCGAGTTGCCGCGCCGCGCGCTCGAGCGCGCCGCGCAACTGATCGTCGACGCCGCGGGCGGCAAGGCCGGTCCGATCGTCGAAGCGGTGTCGCCCGAAAATCTGCCACAACGCAGCGCGATCGGTCTTCGACGTGCGCGCATCAGCCGGCTGCTCGGGATCGACGTGGCCGACAACGATGTCGAACGCATTCTCGACGCGCTCGGCCTTGTCGTCACGAAGACTGCGGACGGCTGGAGCGCGACACCGCCGTCGCCCCGCTTCGACCTGGCGATCGAAGCCGATCTGATCGAGGAGATCGCGCGCATCCACGGCTACGAAAAGATTCCGACGCAGGCACCGCGCGGCGAACTGGCCGTGCCGCGGCTGCACGAGGATCGCGTCGACGTTGCCGCCTTGCGCAACCAGCTGGCTGCGCGCGGCTACAACGAAGCCATCACGTATGCGTTCGTCGGCGCCGACGTGCTGAAATCCTGGGATCTCGACGCACGCGCAATCCCGCTGGCGAATCCGCTGTCGGCCGACATGGCCGTGATGCGCACGAGCCTGCTGCCGGGCCTGCTGCACGCTCTGCTGCTGAACCGCCATCGCCAGCAGGAACGGGTCCGCCTGTTCGAAGTCGGCAAGGCATTTTTCAGCGCCGCCAGCGCGGGCGACCCTCCGGTGGAAGTCGTGCGGATTGCCGGCGTAGTCGTCGGGTCCGCCTCCGCCGAGCAGTGGGGAGAAAAGAAGCGGCGCGCGGACTTCTTCGATGTGAAAGGCGACGTCGAGTCACTGTTGCAGCTGACGCAAGTGCGCGCTGAATTCCACTTTCAGGCCGCGGCAGAATCGTGGCTGCACCCCGGGCAAAGCGCACGATTGCAGCGGGGCGAGAGCGTCGTTGGCCACCTTGGCGCGCTGCATCCGGAGCGCGCACGGGCTCTGGGCGTGGAGGAAGACGTCTATGTCTTCGAGCTCAATGTGGCGGTAATCCAGCCCCGGCCGGTCCCGCGCGCGCAGCCGGTTTCACGGTTTCCGTCGGTCCGCCGCGATATTGCGGTCGTGGTCCCCGAAACGGTCTCTTTCGCGCAAATCGAAGCCTGCGTGCGCTCTGCGGTGGGCGAAGGGTTGGCGGAACTGCTTGTTTTCGATCAATACTCTGGTGAAAATCTCGGTTTCGGGGTAAAAAGTCTCGCTATAGGCTTGATTTTGCAGAACAGTTACCGCACTCTTACGGATGCGGACGCGGATAAAAACGTGACCGCAGCGGTTGCCGCACTGACCGCCGGGTGCCAAGCCAAATTACGGGGGTAGCATGGCATTGACCAAGGCTGAGATGGCCGAACGTTTGTTTACCGACGTCGGTCTTAACAAACGTGAAGCCAAAGAGTTTGTCGACGCGTTCTTCGACGTCGTCCGCACTGCGCTCGAGCGCGGTGAACAGGTGAAGCTTTCCGGCTTCGGCAATTTTGACCTGCGCCAAAAAAATCAGCGTCCAGGACGTAATCCCAAGACGGGCGAGGAGATTCCGATCTCCGCGCGCCGCGTGGTGACTTTCCGTCCGGGCCAAAAACTAAAAGTCAGAGTCGAATCCTATGCTGGATCAAGGCAGTAACAGCGAACTGCCGGTCATCCCGGCAAAACGCTACTTCACCATCGGTGAAGTGAGCGACCTGTGCGGCGTGAAGCCGCACGTCCTGCGGTATTGGGAGCAGGAGTTCACGAACCTCAAGCCGGTCAAGCGACGCGGCAACCGCCGCTATTACCAGCGCCACGACGTGCTGATGATCCGCCAGATCCGCTCGCTGCTCTATGACCAGGGCTTCACGATCACCGGCGCCCGCCAGCGCCTGGAAGGCGTGCAGGCGCGCATGGAAACCAGCATCTCGACCCAGATCGTGCGCCAGGTGCGCATGGAACTCGAGGAAGTGCTGCAAATCCTGCGGCACTGAGTGCCCGGCGAGTCGCCGCGCTTTCGAGACGTCTGCTACAATTCCCGTGTCACACAGTCGCCCGGTCGGGGCGTAGCGCAGCCTGGTAGCGCATCTGCCTGGGGGGCAGGGGGTCGTGGGTTCGAATCCCGCCGCCCCGACCATTATTTTCAGCGATCATCCTGATCGCGTCGTTACTTCAGCGATCGTCCTGATCGCAGCCCTGTAGTAAATGCGGCGAAAGCTTCGCGCGCGCTCCTTCGATCCAACGCCAGGATCAAGAAGCGGCCATCCATGGCCGCACTTTTCAAGGTCCCTCGTTGTGCGCACAACAAGGATCAAGAGCGATGCAGCGTCGCTCATCGACTCAGAAATGCAACATCGCTGACGCAATCGCGTCAACGCTGGAAGCGACGCTGCCTCCATGCGCGTTTCCAGATTCCCGTACACGATATTTCAACTTCGGCACTGGCTTGGCGGCCCGGGTCTGTTGCAGGTCATCATCGTCGCTTTCACGCTGCTCGGCGCAATGCGCGGCGCCGCGTTGATAGGGCACGATCCGCTGCTGGCGTATGCGAACAGTTACGACGAGGTGCGCTACACGGCGTGCTTCGACCTGTATCCGGATCGGCCGCGTGAGATACCGCCCGCGGACAACAGTCCATGGGCGCCGTTCTCGCATTACGTCTTCATTCCAGGTGGCGCTGGCGAGCCGATGTGCTACTGGTCTTCGGAACTGCTGCCGCAAGCGATCGTCGTGGCAGGCTGGAAAGTCGCCGAGGCATTGGGCGGAGGCACCGAACACTCCGTGCGCGCGCTCGGCATCCTCAAGGGCCTACTGCTGTTTGGCCTGAATCTCGCGTTTACTGTCGCCTGGTGGCGCCGGCGCAGACCGGTATGTGCTCTCGCGAACGCGGCGCTGCTGCCACTGCTGTTCGCGGATCCGGCGAATACGCTTTATGCGAACACGTTTTACGCCGAGTGGACGGCGCTGATTTCCCTCTACGCTTGCTTCGCACTGATATTGCTGTTTGTCGACAGGCGGCCGACGCGGCTGCGGTTTGACCTGCTCGCCTGTGCCAGCCTCGCCCTCGGTACGAGCAAGGTGCAGCACCTGCTGTTGCCAATAGTCGTGGGCATGACGGTCCTGCTGATCGGCTGGCTGCGCGCGCGTCCGTGGCGTTGGCAAGGTCTCGCGGTAATGGTTGGCGGCGTCCTCGCGCTCGCGATCCAGGTCGTGCAGCTTGGCCGCGCGACACCGGTCATCGACAACATGAAGATCGCCAACGCTGCCGACGTCGCGCTGACGGCGCTCCTGCCGGCTTCCAGCGATCCGGCGCAGACCGCGGCGAAACTCGGCCTTGATCCCAAGTGTCTCGCCTGGATCGGCCGCCACGCATGGGAG
>DASSGP010000042.1:0-4735 GCA_035693405.1 Rudaea sp.
ACTCGGATCGACACGGATAAATGCGGATAGAGCAATTTAACGGATGTGAAGACGCCAGCTTCCGCTTGTCTTGATCCGCCTTTATCCGCGCTCATCCGCGTCCCAAAATGCTCTTGCGCCGGCAACGCCGCCGTTAGAGCCTCGCTCAGGGTAGCCGGTGCTACAATTACACTTTCTCGACGAAACCTGCCGTCATGAACGCACAGCCGCGCCGCGTTGAGCATCAGCAAACCGACAAGGGTTCCGTGCCGGTCTACACGACGGCGGTCGTCGACCAGCCATGGGCGAGCTATGCGCGCTCGGATCACGAAACCTGGGCGACGCTGTTCGAGCGCCAGAAGCAGCTTCTGGTCGACCGCGCCTGCGACGAGTTCCTCGAGAACCAGCAGCGCTTCGGCATGACACCGGACGCAATCCCGAAATTCGACGATCTCAACCGCGTGCTCAAGCAGGCGACCGGCTGGCAGATCATCGGCGTCGAGGGCCTGCTGCCCGAGCTGACGTTCTTCGATCATCTGGCGAACCGGCGCTTTCCGGTCACCTGGTGGATCCGCAAGCCCGAGCAGATCGACTACATCGCCGAGCCGGACCTGTTCCACGACCTGTTCGGCCACGTGCCGCTGCTGCTCAATCCGGTGTTCGCCGACTACATGCAGGCCTACGGCTGCGGCGGCGTCAAGGCGCACGGACTCGGCGCCGAAGCGCTGGTCAACCTGACGCGGCTGTACTGGTACACGGTCGAATTCGGCCTGATCAAGCAATCCAACGGCCTGCGTATCTACGGGTCCGGCATCGTCTCGTCGAAGGGCGAGTCGATCCATTGCCTCGAATCTGCCGCGCCGAACCGCATCGGCTTCGACATGCCGCGCATCATGCGCACGCGCTATCGCATCGACACGTACCAGAAGACCTATTTCGTCATCGACAGCTTCCAGCAGCTGATGGATGCGACCGAGCCCGATTTCACGCCGCTTTACCTCGAACTGGCGAAGCAGGAGTCGATCCCGGCCGGCAGCGTGCTGCAAAGTGATTTTGTATACAACCGCGGCACGGGCGAAGGCTGGGCGAGCGCCGGCGACGTGTAGATGGGGGCCGGGGACTAGGGACGAGCGAGCCTGCTTTTTCTAGCCCCTAGCCCCTAGCCCCTAGCCCCTCGCCACTGGCCAGCCGGTCTGGCCCTATGACTTTTCAGCCGTCTTCGTTTTCTGCTCGGCGATGAACGCCTTGATGTGCTGCTCGAGCACCGGTAGCGGTACCGAGCCGATGCCGAGCAGGGAATCGTGGAATGCGCGGATGTCGAACTTCTCGCCGAGTTCGGCTTCCGCGAGCGCACGCAGTTCGAGGATCTTGATCTCGCCAAGCTTGTACGACAGCGCCTGCGCCGGCCAGGAAATGTAGCGGTCGACTTCGGTCTCGACTTCGTGCTGACTCAGCGCGGTATGGTCGGCCAGAAAATGGATTGCCTGTTCTCGCGTCCAGCCTTTGTGATGCACGCCGGTGTCGATGACCAGGCGCGCGGCGCGCCACATCTCGTAGGTCAGGCGGCCGAAGTCGTCGTATGGCGTCTGATAGATGCCCATTTCCTTGCCGAGCTTTTCGCAGTACAGCGCCCAGCCTTCGCCGTAGGCAGAGATGTATTCGTGGCGGAAGTCCGGTACGGATTTCTGTTCCTCGACCAACGAGCCCTGGAACGAATGCCCCGGTGCCGATTCGTGCAACGTCAGCGCGACGAGGTTGTACAGCGAGCGCGACGGCAGATCGTAGGTGTTGAGCCAGTACGTGTGCGCGCCGCCGCGGCCGGCGGTCCAGAACGGCGCGATCGCGGCCGGCACCGGTTCGATGCCGAAGCGCCCGCGCGGCAGCAAGCCGAAATACTGCGCGAGCTTGCCGTCGACGCGCTTGGCGATCCACGACGCGCGCATCATCAGCTCATCCGGCGTCTTCGCGGCGAACTGCGGATCGCTGCGCAGGAATTTCAGGAACGCCGGGAAGTCGCCGTTGAAACCGGTCGCCCTCATCGTCTCCTGCATCTGCGCATCGATGCGCGCGACTTCCTTAAGACCAATCTGGTGGATGGCCTCCGGATCGAGGTCGAGCGTCGTGTACTGGCGGATCTGCTGCCGGTACCAGGCCGTGCCGTCGGGCAGCGCCTCGGCCGCCAGCGTCTTGCGCGCATGCGGCACGTAGTCGTCGCGAAAGAACTTCAGCAGCTTGGCGAAGGCCGGCACGACGCGATCGTGGATCGCCTTGACGCAGTCGGCGCGCAGGCGCGCCTGCTCGTCGGCGGGAATGCCGGGCGGCAGCTGCTTGAACGGCTTGTAGAAGTCGCTCTCCTCGGGACTCTTTACTTCTGCAATTGTGGAAATGGATACGTCGCGCCCGTCGAGCACCGCGCGCGGCACGCTGAAGCCGCGCTTGATGCCGGCGCGCATGTTGACGATCTGTTCATCGAAATAGCGCGGCACGTCGTTCAGCCGCGCGATGTAGTTGCTGGCGTCGCGCGCGTTCTTGAACGGCCGGTTCGCCATGAAGCCGAGGTCGGACCAGAACTGCGAGTCGCTGTTGAACGGCATCTCGTAGGTGCGGAAGCGGACTTCCGCAGCGAGGTTTTCGATCTGCGGGCGATACACCGCCAGGTTGACCTGGTTGTCGGCCGACAGGTCGGCGGCGGCGATGCCGTCGAGCCGGTGCAACACGTCGGTCCAGTATTTCAGGCGCGCCGCCTGCGCCTTGGCATCGACGGCCGGCAGGCGATCGTCGTGCGCGCTGGCTTCGCGGTCCTCGCTGTCGAGTCCCGGAAACTGTTCCCGGCGCCAGGTCCATTCCTGCGTGTAGATCGCCTTGAAGCGGTCGTCCGCCGATTCGGCCTTCGCCGCCGGCGCGTGCGCCGTTGCCACGATCGCCATCGCGGCGAATACCACCGTTCCGAGCCAATGCTTCATCGCAAGATTTCCCAGGGTCGCAATCGGACAATGATCGCATCCTTTCGCGCTTCGGGGAGTGCCGATGGATGGGCTATTGGCCTGTAGCACTTGAAGCGAAAGTAGGATCGCGAAGAGATCGGCCGCCAAGACAAGGTGCTCGGAGGAAGCCATAGTGGGGCTATGGCGACGACGAGGCCTCTCTCGGCCATCCATGGCCTCCGAGGCACTTGGGCTCGTGCCCGGCGCGCCGCAGGATTGGCGGTCGAGATCGAGCGAGCCGCTTTCGCTTCAAGTGTTACAGGCCCCTAGTCGCGGCCGCCGGTGCGCTCTCCGCGGACCGCGTCATCGACACTTGAATAATCCAGGGCCGACGGCGGCACCTGCTCGAGATTCGCGCGCAGCAGCGCGTCGCGGCTGGCTTCCTTGAGCCGGGCAAGTCGAATACCGATGTCGCGCGCCGCGAGCCATGTGCAGAATTCGCCGAGCGCTTCGAGCGCCGTGCTGTCGAGGTCCGGCGACTCTTCGAGACTCAGCACGACCACGTTCGCGTCAGGATGCTGCAGCGCCTGTTCGCGCGCCATCACCAGCAGGGGTTCGGCATTGGCGAAGAACAGCGGCTCCTCCGGCCGCAATACCAGCATGCCCGGCACGCCCGCGGCGTTCGGGTAGCGCAACACGTTGACGTAGTCGTGCTCGCCGACGCGGCCGAGCACGGCGAGCCGGGGACTTGCCAGCTCACGCAGCAGCATCGCCAGACTGAAGGCGATCGCAGCGAGCAAGCCGTCGAGCACGCCAAAGGCCAGGACCGCCAGCACGGCCGTCACCACCACGAGGCGATCGCGCTGCCAGCGAAAGTAGTCGCGAAACACGCTCAAGCGCAGCGACCTGCTGACGGCGTGGATCACGATGGCCGCGAGCACCGGCTGCGGGATACGTTCTATCCAGTGCAGGAACAGCAGCAGCAAGACCAGCACGATGGCGGCGGCGCACAGGCCTGCCAGGCGCGACTGCGCGCCGACGGCTTCGTTTGCCGCGGTGGCCGAGTAGCCGGCGCCGACCGGCGTCCCGTGCAGCAGACCGGACAACAGGTTAGCCACGCCCAATGCGACCAGATCGCGGTTGGGCTGCATCGCATCGTTGTGCTTCAGCGAAAACGTGCGGATGGAACTGTACGATTCCGCGTACAGGATGAACATCAGCGCGAGCGCAACCTCGGTCAGGGTCAGCCACTGCTCGGCACGCGGCAGCGCGAACGTCATCTGCGCGGGCGACAGGTCGATCGCACCGGTCACGGCAACCCCGTGCGCGGCCAACCACGGCGACGCCACGATGCTGCCGACGATCACGAGCAAGGCTCCCGGCGCGTAGCGGATTTTCCCGCAGGCGAACAGGACGAGCAGAGCGGCAATGCCGCAGCCCAATGTGACGGCATGCCAGTCGCGAACGCCGCGGAGGACTTCGATCAGCTGCGGCACGAATCCGCCGGTATGCGTTTGCATGCCGACCAGATGCGGCCACTGCTTGAGCACGATGACCAGAGCCAGTCCGAAGGCGAAGCCGCGCAAGACCGGCCGCGCAATCAGGTTCGACATCGCGCCGAGGCGCAGTCCGCCGGCGAACAGGAACGCGACGCCGGTGGCGGCGACCAGGATCGATGAAAGCGCTATCCGCTGCGCCAGATCGTCCGCGGCGAGCGCAAGCGTTGCCGCCGCAAGCACCGCGGCCGAGGATGAAGTCGCCGATACGATCGCGTGGCGGCTGCGACCGATCAGGCCATAGCAGACCAGGCCGGCAAACAGGCCGATGACGCC
>DASSGP010000043.1:0-3286 GCA_035693405.1 Rudaea sp.
GCAATCGCGATCGGCGCGCCAATCGGGATTGCCGCCGGCACCTATCTTGCGGAGTACGCACGCAAGCGCGCGATCGGCGAAACGATCCGTTTCGTCAACGACATCCTGCTGTCGGCGCCGTCGATCGTGCTTGGCCTGTTCGTCTACACCATCGTCGTGCGCGCTATGGGGCACTTCTCGGCGCTGGCTGGCGCTCTTGCGCTCGCGCTGATCGTGATTCCAGTTGTCGTGCGCACGACCGATGAAATGCTGCAACTGGTGCCGGCGGCAATGCGCGAGGCAGCGCTGAGCCTCGGCGTGCCGCAGTGGAAGATGACGATGCAGGTTCTTTACCGCTCTGCCGCGCCAGGCATATTGACCGGCGTGCTGCTCGGTCTGGCACGCATCAGCGGCGAGACTGCGCCACTGCTGTTCACGGCGCTGAACAACCAGTACTGGAGTACCGACCTGCTCAAGCCAATGGCCAGCGTACCGGTAGTCATCTTCCAATATGCGATGAGCCCGTACGACTCGTGGCATTCGCTGGCCTGGGCTGGCGCGTTCATGGTCACCGTGTTCGTGCTCCTGCTGTCGCTGGTTTCGCGCGCCCTGATCCTGCGCAACAAGATTTCCAATGATTGACATGCCCGCGCGCCATGCCGGGCATCGCTATTCCGGAGTTCGAGGATGCTGACTGTGAATGATGCCACGCCCGCCAACGCACCACCGAGCGCCGCGGTTTCGGCTCCCGAAGCGCCGAAGATCGTAGCGCGCGACCTGAAGTTCTACTACGGCGACTATCTCGCGCTCAAGAGCATCAATATGCAGGTCGCGGCGAACAAGGTCACGGCGATAATCGGCCCGTCCGGTTGCGGCAAGTCGACACTGTTGCGCATTTTCAACCGGATCTACTCGATCTACCCGAAGCTTCGGGCCGAGGGTGAGGTGCTGCTCGACGGCGAGAACATACTCGATCCACGCTATTCACTGAACCGGCTGCGCAGCAAGGTCGGCATGGTGTTCCAGAAACCCGTGCCGTTTCCGATGTCGATCTACGACAATATCGCCTACGCCATCAGGCATTACGAGAAACTGTCGCGCGCGGAAATGGACGTGAGAGTCGAACAGGCGCTGAACCAGGCGGCGCTGTGGAACGAAGCCAAGGACAAGCTCAGGCAGAGCGCGCTGGGCCTTTCCGGAGGTCAGCAACAACGCCTGTGCATTGCGCGCGCAATTGCGCTGAGACCCGACGTCCTCCTGCTCGACGAGCCGACTTCGGCGCTCGACCCGATCGCAACCAGCAGGATCGAGCAGCTGGTCGAAGAACTCAAGGAACACTACACAATCGCGATCGTGACGCACAACATGCAGCAAGCTTCGCGAATTTCCGACCTGACCGCATTCATGTACCTCGGCGAGCTGATCGAATTCGACACGACGACGGTGATCTTCGAAACACCGAAGCAGAAGATGACGGAAGATTACATTACTGGAAGATACGGGTAGTGAAGAGCAGGGGCCAGGGACCAGGGGCCAGCAAGAGCGGCACACTCGTCGCTTCTCGCCCCTCGCCCGGCTCCGGCGCAGCTTTCCGTACGCTTTTCCTAGCCCCTAGCCCCTAGTCCCTAGCCCCTGGCCCCTCCCTATGTCAGACCACATCGTAAAAAGTTTCGACGACGAGCTGACCCAGCTCAACATAGCGATCGCGCGCATGGGCGAGCTGTCGCAGACGCAGCTGGCCGGCGCGATCGACGCGATGCTGTTGCGCGACACGGCGGTCGCCGCGCGCGTCGTGCGCGACGACTTCGAGGTCGATGAGCTCGAACGCGAGGTCGACGCACGCGCGATTCGCGTGCTCGCCTTGCGCCAGCCGATCGCCCGCGACCTGCGCCAGGTGCTCAGCGCTCTGCGCATCGGCATCGAATTCGAGCGCATCTGCGACTTTGCCGCGAACATCGCCAAGCGCGCAATCGCGCTGAACGCGCATTCGCCGGACGAGTGGATCAACGAGATCGCCGAACTCGGCAACCTCGCACTCAAACAAATTGCGAGCGTGGTTGCCAGCTTCCGCGAACGCGACGCAAACAAGGCCCTTGCGGTCTGGGCCCAGGACGAGGCGATCGACGATACGCACACGGGAATCTACCGGCGGCTGATCGACTACATGAAGGTCGACCCGGCGCGCGTACCGATCGGAACGCACCTGCTGTTCATGGCCAAGAACATCGAACGCATCGGCGACCACGCGACGAATATCGCCGAGTCGGTCTACTACCTCATCACCGGCGAGACGCTGAGCGGACCGCGGCCGAAAGGCGACAATTCGAGCCTGGACAAGGTCGCCGACGACGCCTGACCGGCTCCTGGATCCGTTCGCCCCCGGCTTGACCAGCTCCGCTGTTGAAAGCCGCCGGGGCAGGCTCTGAGCGTAGGCCGTAGGCCGAAGTCGAAGGGTTACCGAGACGCTTCGACCCCGGATCGAGTCCGGGGCAGGCTTCGCTCGCTGCGCGAGCTACGCTCAGCGCGAACGGATTCCCGGCAAGCCGACAGGCCATCCGGCGTCAATAAACCGCTGCAAACTCCTGGCGTCGCGCAAGTCGCCGTCGATCGTCTACACTTGCTGCTCCGCTCCTGTTCGCGCCGGAATGGCTCTCGAAGTCACCCTTATCGTCCTGCTTGCCATACTGAACGGCTTCTTCGCGCTCAGCGAGATGGCGCTGATGACCTCGCGCAAGTTCAAGCTCAAGCAGCTGGCGCGCACGAGCCGCCGGGCGCAGGTCGCCTTGAATCTGGCGCAGATGCCCGAGCGCTTCCTGTCCACCGTGCAAGTGTTCATCACCCTGCTGGGCATCGGCACCGGCACGTTGCTCGGTGCCAGGCTCGGCGAGCACATCTCGGAGGCGCTCGATGCCTTGCACCACCCGTGGCTGGCCGAATATGCGGTGCCGATCGGCGTCACCGTGAGTGTTGCCGGCATCACGTTCGTGAACATGCTGCTGGGCGAACTGCTGCCCAAGCGCCTGGCGCTGGTCAATCCGGAAAAATTCGCGGTCGCGACCGCGATCCCGATGCGCGTGATGACCGCGATCGCGCTGCCATTCGCATTCGTGCTGATCTGGATCACGCGTTCGGTATTGCGCCTCCTGCGCCTGGACAAGGCCAGCGACGAGCGCGTCAGCGAGGAAGAGATCCGCCTTCTGGTCTCGGAGAGCGCCGAACAGGGCGTCATCGATCCGGACGAGCGCAACATGGTCAACCGCGTGCTGCGTCTGGGCGACCGCAGCGTCGACAGCCTGATGACACCGCG